>JAPSIU010000005.1 GCA_031178565.1 Leucobacter sp.
GCGTTGGGGCCGTCGATGAGGTCGCCGCGTCGCACCGCGTCGACCCAGCGCTGGATCTGTGCGTCGTACGCGGGGGCGAAGCGTGTCACGAAGCTCTCGTGCTCCTGCACGCGGAAGAAGCCGGCGTCCCAGCGCTGCAGACCGGAAGGCTGACCGATACGCGCGATCCCCTTCTCGAACACGGCCTCGGTGGCGACCTGGTAGCCGAACTGCACGCTGACGTTCATCTCGACGTCGACGAGCACGCCGTTCTCGAGTTCCATGATCACGAGGATCGGCTCGTGGAGACGTTCGGGGGCGAGCGAGTTGCGGCGCGGATACTTCACCTCGACGCTGACGACCCGGGATCCCGCGAGCCACGGGACGACGTCGAACTCGTGGACCACCGAGTCGGTGATGAGCATGTCGTTCGTGTAGGTCTCGGGCACGGTCGGGTTGCGGTGCAGGGCGCGCACCATGAGCAGTTCGCCGCTCTCGCCCGAGGCGACCAGGTCGCGCAGCGCCTGATACTCAGCGTCGAAGCGCCGCATGAATCCGAGCTGGATGTGCGGGCGATCCAGCCGCTGTTCGAGCTCGAGGATCTCGAGCGAGCTCTCGGAATCCTGAGTCAGCGGCTTCTCGCACAGGATCGGCAGCCTCGCGTCGAGTGCCGGCTTCAGCACGGGGGCGTGGAACTGGCCCGGCGTGGCGATGAGCACGGCGTCCATCGCGCCCGCCTCGATCGCGTCCTCGATGCGCGTGAACGCGGCGGATCCCGGGGCGTTCCGCGCAGCCGCCTCGGCGCGGCCGGCGTCGGGCTCGACGATCGCCGAGACACGGGCGCCCGCGATGCGGTGGGTGATGCGCTTGATGTGGTCGGCGCCCATCATGCCTGCGCCGACCACGGCGATGCGAAGTTCTTCAGTCATGTGATGCTCTCCTCAGGAAATTCTGGCCAGGTGCGTGCAGCCGAAGATGTGCTCCCGGGTGCGCTTCGCGATGGGGAAGGGCCGGTCCACGTCGCAGCCGTACATGTCCTGCTCGACGATCGCGAAGATGTCGGGGTCGATCTTCGCAACCGCCTCGATGATCGGGGCGAGATCCGGGATCCCGTGCGGCGGCTCGATCATGATGCCCTCCGTCACCGCCTCGGCGAACGGCGTGTCGTTCTTCAGCACGTCGAAGAGCAGCGTCGGATCGACCTGCTTGAGGTGCAGGTAGCCGATGCGCTCGGGCCGCTCCTCGATGAGCTTCACGTTGTCGCCGCCGTAGTAGGCGAAGTGGCCCGTGTCGAGGCAGAGGTTCGTGTAGCGCGGGTCCGTCTCGTCGAGGAAGCGCACGACCTCGCGGGTGGTGCCGATGTGACTGTCGGCGTGCGAGTGGAACTGCTGCTTCACGCCGAACTCCTCGAGCAGCGCCTTGCCGAGGCGGTCGTGGCCGGCCCCGAGCTTCGCCCACTGCGCGTCGTCGAGCGTGCGCGACTCGAGCACCTCGCTCGTCGCGTCGCTGCGCCACAGGTCCGGGATCACGACGAGGTGCTCGGCGCCGAGCTTCGAGGCGAGGCCCGCGACGTTCAGCGCCTGGTCCCACGCGCGCTGCCACTCCTCCTCGCCCTTGTGGAAGCCGGTGAAGACGGTGCCCGCCGAGAGCCTGAGCCCACGCTTGCCGAGCTCGTCCTCCAGCTGATGCGGATCGGTCGGCAGGTAGCCGTAGGGGCCGAGCTCGATCCACTCGTAACCGGCCTCCGCGACCTCGTCGAGGAACCGCTCCCACGGCACCTGCTTCGGGTCGTCGGGGAACCAGACGCCCCACGAGTCGGGCGCGCTGCCGATGCGGAGGCCGGGGTTGTCGGTCGCTTCGTCGCTCATCTGCTCACGCTCTTTCTCGTGACGGCTCGGTACCGGAATATCCTACCCCTGAACGGCCTTGTTTGACAGGACAATAGGCCAAATTCGGGTGAGGGATCGCGGCTGCCCACGCCAAGCCCAGCCCCAGCCCCCGCCCCATACGGCCGCCAGCCATATGAGATCCGCCGAATATATGCCTCAGCCGCGAAGAATCGGCATATCTTCGGCGGATTCCATATCTTCGGCACGGCGGCGAGCAAGACGAAGAGGGTCGGGGCGGTGAGAACGTTAAGAGGCTCTTCGGAATTGGGGGTGTAGAAGTGGCGCCGGGTGTGGCTGTCGCCAGATAGATCGAGGCCTCTCGATGATGGAAGTTCCTACACTGCCCATCCGAGAGACCTCGACATGCACCACGCTACCTTCCAGCCCGCCGATCTGACGACGTTCTGCCGCCTCGACGAACTCGGCCTGACCGCGACCCCGACCGAGCGATCATCGAGTGCCGGGTGACGGAGTCAGCCCCGTGGTGTCGGCGTTGCGGAGCAGCGGGTGTCGTCCGCGATACGGTGACTCGCAGGCTCGCGCATGAGCCTTTCGGGCATCGCGTGACGACTCTGCTGATCCGGCTGCTCGATATGGTCGAGGGCCGCTCGAAACAGGTATTCAAGACGTGGCTGCAGGAACGATCGCATGTCTGGCGTGAACGGATCGAGGTCGTTGCGATGGATGGGTTCACCGGGTTCAAGACTGCCGCGCAAGAGGTACTGCCTGACGCAGTCGAGGTGATGGATCCGTTCCATGTCGTTCAACTCGCCGGCGACGCTCTCGACCGGACGAGGCAGCGGGTGCAGCAGGAAACGCTCGGGCATCGTGGTCGTAAGGGTGACCCGCTCGACGGAGTTCGCCGGTCTCTGAGAACGGGCGAAGCATTCCTCACAGAGAAGCAGCACGAGCGGTTGGAAGCGGTGTTCGCCGACCCCGCATGCGGACGTGTGGCGGGCCTGGCGGGTCTATCAACAAGTCGTCGCGGCCTATCGGGAGAAACTCTCGGGCAATGGTCAGCGTAGGCTCCGCGAGTTGATTGATGTGGTGAAGGCGACGACCCCGGCCTGGTTCACCGAGCTCCGCAAGCTCGGCTACACCCTCGATCGCCGCCACCAAGACATCCTCGCGTACTTCGATCACCCACGGACATCGAACGGGCCGACCGAAGCGATCAACGGTCGACTCGAACACCTCCGCGGCTCTGCGCTGGGCTTCCGGAACCTCACGAACTATATTGCGAGATCGCTGCTCGAAACGGGTGGGTTCAAGCCACGACTACACCCTCAATTCCGAAGAGCCCGTTATCGCATTCCATCGGCACAGGAAACCCTGGATCCGCGGAGAGACGCGCGTTCCCCGGCCGGGATCGCGGCTGCTCACCACCCCACCGGGGCGGAGCAGCGAGAATCCGCGATCCTCGGGGTGCGGCACCCACCGGGTCCGCACGCCGTTACGGCAGTTTCAGGATCCGGTCGAAGCTCGGCTCGATGACGGGTCGGAAGAAGCGCGTCACCCATCTCGATGACAACAGCATCGTGAGCACGACTGCGAAGGCCTCGAGCCCGATCAGTCCGATCGTGCCGAAGGAATCGACCCAGTCGATGAACCCGGTCATCCGCAGCGTCCAGATGATCGGCCCGTGCAGCAGATAGACGTAGAGGGTGCGGGATCCCCACACCGTCATCCTGCTCTCCCTGCGCGGGGCGATGATGAGCAGCGCCAGGGTCATCGCCGCGGCGATCAGAATGAGCGCTGCGGTCACACCGATTCCCCCGGCGGCGACGCCGGACCAGCTCCTCGGCAGCCAGTCGCCGAGACTCGCGTTCCGGAACTTCCAGTCGTAGTCGTCGCGCCAGGTCAGCCACTTGTCGATGCGCCAGATGTCGCGGAGGCTTGGCAGCAGCACGAACGCGAGAGCGGCAGCCCCGAACAGGCCCCAGGCCGCGAACTTCACCCCGCGGTACGGGAGCATGAACCATTTCCCGTCGAGCCAGCCGCGGTCGCGAATCAGCCACCCGGTGACGAAGAACGGCAGGAAGACGAGGGTGCGCGAGGCCGAGAAGTCGCTGCCGACCGATGGCAGGAGGCCCGCCACGAGCGCGACGACGATCGAGAACAGCAGCGGGTGGCGCAGCCGGGCGATGTAGGGGAACAGGATCCGCATCGTCGCGAGCGTGACGAGAAACCAGAGCGTCCACGCCGGTGAGACGAGGAAGCCGCTGCCCGGCGTCCGATCCTCGACGGTGAAGTGGATCAGCGCCCAGATCCCCTCCCACACCAGCCAGGTGACGATCAGCTGCAGCGTCGACCGGATCGCCTTGGGGGTCACCTCGGTGCGCGAGAAGAGCCCGGAGAGCAGGATCATCGCCGGCATGTGGAACAGGTAGATGTACGCGTAGATCCCGAACGCGAGCGCGGAGTCGGTGCGCACCGTCGAGATCATGTGCCCGATCACGACAAGAACGATCAGGATGAAGCGCGCGTTGTCTCAGAAGGCGATGCGGGGCTTGGCAGCGGGAGCCATCGGCGTCCCTGCCGGCTTCGCCGCCCCGGATGATGTCGGGTCCACGCTCCATAGCCTATGCGTCCGCGAGCCGCGAGAAAAAACGAGCGGGGCGGATCAGCGCTCCCCCGGCCCGCTCTCGGCGAGCAGGTCGGCGGCCCCGGCGTCGACGGGCGGGGCGGGGCGGATGAGGTGATGGAACAGCGCCACGGTGAGCGCCTCGTCCCGGTTCCTCGCCCCCAGCTTGCGGTAGACGCTCCGCAGCTGCGACTTCACGGTGTTCGCGGAGACGTAGAGCTCGGCGGCTATCCCACTCACGGAGGGGTCCCGGGCCAGCGCCTCGAGCACCGCGAGCTCCCTCGGCGTGAGCGCCGGGAGCGGCCGGGAGAGCAGGAGAGAGTCGGGATCGCCGCCGACCGCCGCGTACTCCCCCCGCAGGCGCTCGATCGCTGACCGCAGGGCGGCTACGTCACGCTCGGGCACGAGCCGGAGGGCGAGGCGCTGGCCCGACCGCCGCAGCACCGAGACGAGCTGCTGCACGACGGCGTCGCTGCGGCCCCCGCCGCCGGTGCGCAGCCCGATGGCCGCTTCAATCGCGAGAGCCTCGGCGCGCGTGCGAAGGCTCTGCGGGCGCCCGGCGATGGCGCGGAGGGCGCGGAGGGCCTCGCTCGTGCGGTCGTGCACGAGGCACAGCCGAGCGCGGTCGACCGCGTCCTGCGGCGATCGTCCTCCGGCGTCCCCGAGCACGGCTTCGGCGGCCTCGTAGTTGCCGAGCGCGACGTGGAGGAGGCTCCTCACGGAGGCGAGCCTGCGCCGCGCCGACGTGCCCTGCCCCTCGGTTCCGCGCTGCACGACGAAGGACTCGAGCTGCGCGAGCCCGTCGGCCGCGTCCCCCGTGACGAGCGCGGTCATCGCCTCGACGCGCGCGATGGTCGTCCAGTGCTCGATCGAGCGGCAGTCGTGCACCATCGCGTCCAGGTGCGCGCGAGCGCTCGCCGCGTCGGATCGCTCGAGCGCCAGCACCGCCTCGGCGATGCGGTAGAAGGTGCCGATGTAGTAGCTGCGCTGCTCGTCCGTCCACGGTTCGCCCCGCGCCATGCCGACGTACTCGGATGCCTCGGGGAGATTGCCCGCCAGCGCATGGATCCCCGCCAGCATCGAGAGGTTGCTGAAGCTCGAGCGGTCCGTCGTTCCGGCCTCCGCGTATCCGCGCTCGTACACGCGCAGCGCCTCGTCCTCGTGCCCCCCGTAGTACAGGCTCGTGCCGAGGTGCGCGTACACGCGCGGCAGGTATCCGATCAGCTCCCCGCGATCCTCCCGGATCGCGTCGAGCGCCTTCGCGCCCGCGCGGGCCGAGCCGACCGCGAGCGAGAACCGGCCCGCCAGCCGGAGGCACACGCTCTCGGCGGCGAGGATCAATGCGCACTCCGCCGTCGAGGCCCGGTGCGCGGGGTTCCTGATGCCGAGCGACGCGAGGCCGAAGTAGTAGGGGGCCTTCGAGCGCCGATGGGGGTCGGCGTTGTAGCGGAGTCCGAGCGCCACGGCGAGCAGCGGGTGGGTCGTGAGCTGCGCCGATGAGAGCGCCTCGAGCTTCTCGAGCGCCTCATCGCGGATCTCGTCCCGGAGCAGGTCCAGCCAGTGGAGCCGGAGCACGTCGCTCGCCGCAGCGAGGTCGCCGGCGTTCAGCGCGTCGCCGAGCGCCGTCGCGGCGCGACGCGACGCGACGAGCGCGTCTTCGGGCGCCGAGGGCGGATTGATGCTGGTCATGATCTTCTGGGGGTCGATCTCTCGATGTGGAGTTACGGGCGCAGCGGAACTGCCTGCGCAGCGAAGTCGCCTGCGCAGCGGAGTTGCTGCAGTGGAGCGGGACCGGTGGAGGCGACGGATGGCGCCGCGCCCTCGCCTGATGCGAATGGATGCGACCCTATTGTACGAGCGTTCTCTCCGCCGCGCGGACCGCGAGGAGATACGGGAACAAAGTGCTCGCGGGAGCCGCTCGTGGTGAGCGGCCCCCGCGAGGCGCCGAGTGCGTCGATATGTTAGGGGGTTACACGGCGAGCGCGCGCCGGCGACGGTGGGCGAGGAGGATGAGTCCTCCGGCCACGATCAGGAGTGTTCCCACCCCGATCAGCGAGCCGATCGTCCCACCGGTGATGGCCAGCGGCGGGGGTACGTCCGCCGGCCAGTCGGGGGTATCGCAGGCGGTCGCCGCCGCGGCGAGGCCGTTGTGCGCGACCCCCGAGGTGTTGGCGAACCCGCCGCTCCCGTCCGATCCAGGGGCGGGGCAGGCGAGCGTCGTGGCGTCCGCGCGGTCCGTGTCGAGCGTCGCGGTGACCCGCACCCGGTAGATGTGCGCCTCGCCCGCGGCCAGGGTGCTCGTCGCGACGACGTTCTCCTCGGCGCCCTCGGCCCCCTGCCCGGTCCAGCTCTCGGCGAGCTCGACGCCCTTCGGGGAGTCCGTCACGCGCGCCTTCTCCACGGCGATGCCCGCCCCGTAGCGGAGCCGGTCGGTGAGGACGTACTCGCCCTCGGCGGCGCCCGTGTTCCGCACGGTGATCTCGTAGTCGATCGTCCAGGTGCCGTCCGCGCTCTGCGCAGGGGCTCCGTCAAGGGACTTCTCGATCTCGAAGGACGGGATCGGCGCGCACGCCTGGTCCCTCTCGACGTCGCCGCGCGCATCGGTCAGTGCGGAGGTGTTGTTGAAGCCCTGATCCGCGTCCGAGCCGTCGGCCGGGCAGGCGGTGGGATCCGCGTCGGACCCGGTGCCCTCCAGGTGCAGCGGCACCTCGGCGACCACCGTCACCTCGTAGCGGTGCGGCGCGTATCCCTCATCGCCGCTGCCGAGCAGCGGCACTTCCGAGGCGATGCGCGTGCGCTTCTGCCCCTCCCAGGCCGGGTCGGCCAGCGTGACGCCCTCGGGGGCCGAGGTCACCTTCGCCGACACGATGGACGCCTGGTCCGTGAAGTGCAACGCGTCGCTCAGCGAGTACGACGTGGGGTACTCCGAGGCGTTCGTCACGTCGATGCCGTACACCAGCTCCCACCGGCCATCACCGACCGGGGTCGCCGAGACGAGCTCCTTGACGTGCTGGGGGTCGCCGTCCACCTCGAAGCCGGCCGGATCGCAGTTGACCTGCACTGGGTCCTCGGAGTCCGCGGGCTGCGGCGCGGACGCGCACGCCGTGTTCACCACCGTGCCGGGCGCGCCGGCCTCGAGGGTGATGGCGTACTCCTTCACGAACGCGTTGTCCTCGCCCGGCAGCAGCTCGTCGATGACGAACGAGCCCTTCTCCGGCTGCAGGTCGTCGCGCACCTCGAGGCCCTCGATCGTGCCCTGGCCCGTGTTCACGACGACGATGCGGTACTTCACCGTCTCACCGACGCGGAACCGCGGGTACTCGGCCGCGTCGTTGGCGTCGACCCACTCGCCGTCGGCGTTCTGCACGTACTTCTTCAGCGAGGCCGAGTAGTAGGTGCCCATCGTGAGCGGCTCCGAGGTGCGCATCACGAGCTCGGTGTGCTCGGCGACGGCCTGCGCCCGGTTCACGTAGGTGTCCTTCGGCGCGGCCCCATCGGTCGCGATGTTCACTTTGAAGGCGAGGGAGGCGCCCGGCGCCAGCTTGCCGCCGATCACGCGAATCGCCGTCGGGTGCGCCGGCTTGGTCGTGCTCCACGTCGCCGACGGGCTACCCGCCGCGCCGTTCGTCGAGTCGTTCGGATCGTCCGAGAGCGTCGCGGGATCCTCGTCCGTGTAGTACACGGTCGCGCCGTCGGGCACGTCCACCGACGTCAGCTCGTACGAACCGGAGAACGACGTGCCCCGCTTGTCCCCGTTGTAGGGGAGGATGTCGATCGTGTCCGTGAACGCCTGCGGCAGCGGGTCCTGCGAGCGCAGCGTCACCGTCCACGAGCCTTCGCCGTCGCCCGTGCCGTCCGGGTTCGCGATGAACCACTGATCCGTGGTCTTCGCGATATCGGTGGTGCCGCTCGTGCTCAGCGTCACCTGGGCGCTCGACGGAGTGGACGTCTGCCCGTCGACGGCACTCGTCGCCGTATTCGTGAGCACCGTTCCCGGCTCCACGGAGTCGTCCGCGGCCGCCTGGTACCTCAGCGTGTTCGGCACATTCGTCGGCACGCCGTCGAACGTCCAGGTCAGCACCTGCTGTCCGGAGCCGTTCGTCGAGATGACGGGCTCCGGATCGGCCGAGCCCGCGACGTAGGTCATGCCCGCCGGCAGAGTGTCGGTGATGACGTAGCCGTCCATCGTCTCCGGGATCGCGCCCGCGCCGTTGGCCGAGTAGGTCAGCGTGAAGTTGGCGGGTTCGCCGGGCTTCACGACGGAGCGGTCGACGGACTTGTGGATCGCCGGAGTGGCGGTGATGATCCGGAGGATGTCGCGATGCCCGTTGGTGTGCGGGTAGCGCGCGTCGGGGGTCGGGGTGAGGACCTGCTGGAAACCGGGCCCCGTCCAGACTCCGTCAGACATGATCGAGCCGAACATCCAGATGTCCTGACCGACCTGAACGTCGTCGTTGATCGTCACGTAGCCCGCCAGCTGCATCCCGCGGTAGCCCTCGTCTTCGAGCAGCGAGTGCGGGTAGATGATCCGCATGGCCTGAATCGTCGAGCGATCAGCGGGCTCCGTCGTCGTCCAGTTGCCCGGATCGCTGCCGCAGTTGAAGGTATCGGGATCCCCCACAGCGCCGACGTAGTACTCGACCGCCGGAGGATTCTTCAGTTCGCCTGACGGGCCGTTGTCGATGTATCCGCGGATCGTGGGAAGGGCGTCTCCCTCGGCGAACGGCGTGTACGTGACGTAGTCTGTGTCGAACACGAGGCACTGCCCCTGCGGCGTCGCGGGCGGCAGATCCTGCAGAGTCGCGTTGTAGTTGATGTACTGCACGACCTTCGTGCCCGCGGAGACACGATAGGTGTCGTCCCAGTTGGTGCCGCCGGCCCCGGTGTACGGCCGCCACCACGTCGATGCCCAGAGCCCGGGCAGCACGTAGGACTTGGTGGTCGTGTTGTTCTCGGCCAGGTCGACGGAGGACAGCCCGGTGGTCGACTGGTACGTCGGCGCGCTGGACCGCAGGCTGATCGAGCCGGGCTGCTCGGTCGCCACGCGGAACCAGAGGCTGCCGCTGGCGATGTAGGACCAGTCGGTCGGCAGCGGATTGCCGGCCGAGTCCTTGGTCGGCACCGTCGCCATGTCGTAGTTGATGCCGGTCAGCGTGAGGTCGAACAGACCCGGCTGCCCCGCAACCGGCGTCAGCTTGCAGGAGTCGACGAACGAGGTCTGCCGGTCAGCCGGCAGGCTCTCCGGTGTCGGGATACCTGACCAGGGGTGGCCGTTCGCGATGTAGGCGTTGAACGGAGAGCAGCCGACATCCCCGTAGAAGCCCTCGCCGAGGCCGATCGAGGAGCCGTTGCTCTCCGAGAGCTCGAGCCGATACGTGACCGAGTCGGGGCCAGTGTCCGATCCCGCCCCCAGACGAAGCGACCACTCCAGGCCCACGTCGACGGAGGTGTAGTCCCCGTTCCACTCGTAGTACGAAGTGTTCTGCCCGAACTGCATGTCCATCGCGAAGTCGTTCACGATGTCGATCGGCGTGAGCGGCTGCTGCTGCCCCCCGATCTCCCCCACCGCGGTGATCTGATCGCCGGTCTCGCCGTCGACCGCGACGGGGGTCTGCACGACCGCCGCGGTGCCCTGGACCACCGTGCCGAGGTTGCACGTGAGGGTGGTGCCGTCCTCGGAGATCGAGGAGACGGGGTCGACGCCCGTGGTGAGGCAGACGTTCGGGATCTCCTTGAACACCCCGTGCTCGAGCGTGACCGAGAAGGTCACGTTGTCGACCGGATCGTTCGAGGGAGCGGGCCGGTCGTCGTTGACGTTCACGCGCCACACCGCGTTGACGACGTCGCCGCGCCCGACCTGCGTGGGCGTACCTTCCTCCCACTCGCCCGTGATCTCGTAGACCGTCGCGGCCGACGCGGGCGACGCGATCAACAGACCCGAGGCGGCCACGAGCAGCGACATCACCCCCGCTACCGCAGTTCTGAACAGACCTCTTCGGCTCGTTCGACGCATAACGCCCTCACCCCACATCGGATCGCTTTGCTGATATTCCAAGACTGATCTTGGCCACTCATTTCCTCCGAGTGTGCGTTTTTCACCCCGGCTTCACCCCGCCCCTCCGAGGCGCCGGTAGGGTGGGACGGGTCGCTCGCGGGGCGGGCGGCGGCGGGTGAGAACGGGGAAGCGCCGATGGGAACGGCACGACGCATCGGCGGAACGCGCACGCACGCGCTCGCGACCCGGGTGAACCTGGCGAAGCTGCTGTCCCTCGCGGCCCTGGTCCCGCCCGCGACGGTCGGGATCGCGCAACGCGCGGCCGAGCTCTCCGCACCGGGAACCGAGGCGAGCCTCGTGGCGTGGACCAGCGCGCTCGGCTCGCTCGCGGGGGTCGTCGGCGCGCTGCTGCTCGGCAGGATCGCCGACCTGCGCGGCGCGTCGGCCGCGATGCGCTGGACGGTCGTCGTCTGCGGCGGGGCGGCCGGCCTCTGCGGGATCGCGCTGATGACCGTCGCGGCGTCGCCGGTGCTGCTGGGCGCGGGGTGGATCCTGGCGCAGCTGGGGTGCTCGGGGGCGATGGCGGTGCTGCGCGCGCTGCTCGGCGACGCGCTCCCCGTGCAGCGGCGCAGGGGCGCCACCGTGATGGTCGCGCTGACGTACCTCGGCGCGTTCCTCCCCATCCTCGTGCTCATCGCGCTGCCCGGCTCGGTGTGGGCGACCGCGATCGCCTTCGCGGTCCTGGCCGTCGTCGTCCCGGCAGCCGCGCTGCTGCGGGAGCGCGGTGCCGCGAGCGCCCGGCCCGGGGCGAGTCGCTCGCGGGGAGCCGGAGCGCCGGGTGGCGACGAGGATCCGGAACGCGCCGCCCCCCACGCCGCGGACCCGGTCCGTCACCCGTCGGACGACGCGCGACGACTGCCATGGCCGCTGCTCCTCGCCGTGCACTTCACCGCGCACCTCGTGCTGTCGGCATACCTCGCCTATCACTCGCTCGCGATCGCCGCTCGCGATCACGCCGAGTGGGGCGACGCGACCGTGCGGTTCAGCGCCCTCGCGATCGCCGCCGCACTCCTCGGTCTGCTCGGCTCCGTCGGCGCGCTGCTGGCGCGTCCGCGGCACCTCTCGCGCACCCACGACCTGCTGATCCTGTCCGGCGTACTGCTCTCGGCCTCGATCGCCCTGCGCCCGTTCGCGGGCCCCGCCGTCCTGCTCGTCCTGCTCGCGTGCAGCGGAGCCGCCGTGGGGCTCAGCTCCTCCGCGCTGTTCGTCGCGGCGCTCGACGACTCCCCCGCGCTCCGGAGAGGCCGCCGGCTCGGCGTCCACAGCGCTCTCGCACCGTTCGGGCAGTTCGCGGGGTCACTGCTCGGACTCCTCGTCGTCGAGGCGTCGCCCGACTCGGGGTATCGCGTGCTGTTCGTTTCCGAAGAGCCCGTTAAGGACGGCGAGCAGGTCGCCCCGAGGCGGCGGGGCTCACGAGACGAGGCACGTTGTTGCTGACGGGGCACGTTATTCCGGCGCACAAGGCGTCCCGCCCACTCCAAGGCGCCCCGCGACGGAACTTCCATCGGCAGAATCCAGTGCGTACGTGCCACGCTAACGCGAAAAGGGGCCGAACCGAACCGGTTCGACCCCTTCACGGCCTGCGAGGCACGCAGCGTTGCGCTTCAGCCGAGCAGGGGCCTCTGCGCAGCCTGCCGCTCTTCGTACTCCGAGCGGGCGCGCTGCGTCGACTCGAGCTCGGACACCTGCGGCACCGGCACATCCCACCAGCCGGCGCCGTCGGGCGCGTAGATCAGCGGGTCGCTGTTGACGTGGATGAACGTCGCGCGATCCGACGCCTTCGCGTCCCGGATCGCGGCCTGCAGGTCGTCGATCGCGGAGGCGCCCGGCTCCACCTCGATGACGTCCATGCCGTAGCTGCGCGCGTTCATCGCGAGATCGACCGGCAGGACCTCATCTCCCTGGAAGTTGCGCGCGCCCTCGTCGTACGACCGATACCAGGTGCCGAAGCGCTCCGATCCGACGGTCTCGGAGAGGTGGCCGATCGACGCGTAGCCGTGGTTCTGGATGAGGATCACGATGATCTTGATCCCTTCGGCGACCGCGGTCACGAGCTCCGTGCTGAGCATCAGGTACGAGCCGTCGCCGACCATGACGATCACGTCGCGGTCGTCGCCCTCCGCGATCAGGCCGCGCTTCGCGCCGAGCCCGCCCGCGATCTCGTAACCCATGCACGAGTACGCGTACTCGACGTGGTAGCCGAGCGGATCACGCACGCGCCACAGCTTGTGGAGGTCGCCCGGCAGCGATCCCGCGGCCTGCACGATGACGTCCTCGGGCGCGGAGGCCCCCTGCACCGCACCGATGATCTCCGGCTGGCCGGGGAGCGCGAGACCCGAGGGGGCGAAGGCCTCGTCGACCGCGTCGTCCCACTCCGCCTTCTCGCGCGCGATGCGCTCGGCGTACTCCGCGTCGACGCGCAGCTCGCCGAACGCCCCGCCCGCAACGGCCTCGAGCAGCTCGGCGAGCGTCTCGCGGGCGTCGGCGATCACGGGGATCTGCGTGCCGTGCTTGTAGGCGTCGAAGGACGCCACGTTGATGTTCACGAACCGCACGTCGGGGTTCTGGAACGCCGTGCGGGACGCCGTGGTGAAGTCGCTGTAGCGGGTGCCGATGCCGACGACGACATCGGCCTCCGCGGCGAGGCGGTTCGCGGCGAGCGTGCCGGTCGCGCCGACGCCGCCGAGGTACTGCGGATGGTCCCAGGCGAGCACGCCGCCGCCGGCCTGCGAGGTGCCGACCGGGATCCCGGTCGCCTCGACGAACGCGCGCAGCTGCTGCTCGGCGTCCGAGTACAGCACGCCGCCGCCCGCGACGATGAACGGCCGCTTCGCGCCGCGGAGCGCCTCGAGCGCTGCGGCGAGCGCGTCGTGCTCGGGGCGGGGACGGCGGATCCGCCACTCGCGCGGCTGCAGGAACTCGACGGGCACGTCCATCGCCTCGGCCTGCACGTCCTCGGGCAGCGCGATGGTCACGGCGCCCGTCTCGGCCGGGTCGGTGAGCACCCGCATCGCGGCGAGCGCGATCGAGAACAGCTGCTCGGGCCGCTGCACCCGGTCGAAGAACCTGGAGACGGGGCGGAACGCGTCGTTGACGGTGAGCCCGATGTCGTGCGGCTGCTCGAGCTGCTGCAGCACGGGATCCGCGACCCGCGTCGCGAAGGTGTCGCTCGGCAGCAGGAGCGCCGGCAGGCGGTTGGTGGTGGCGAGCGCCGCACCCGTGAGCAGGTTCGTCGCACCGGGACCGACCGAGGCGGCCGAGGCGTAGGTGCCGCGGCGACGGCGCATTCGCGCGTACCCCACCGACTGGTGCACCATGGCCTGCTCGTTGCGCGCCTGATAGTAGGGCATGAGCTCTGGATCCAGCGTGTTGACCTGCTTCAGCGCCTGGCCGATGCCCGCCACGTTGCCGTGCCCGAAGATCCCGAACATGCCGGGGATCGTGCGCTCGCGGATCTCGCGGCCGTCGCCGCCGCGATCCACCGTCCACTGATTCGCCAGGAACTCCACCAGGGCCTGGCTGACCGTCATGCGCCGCGTGCTCATCGTGTGGTCTCCATTCATGCTCTTCCTCGTCATCCCTCCGCGGTGAACGGAAGGCGCGCGTCGAGCTGCTGACCCTCCCAGGTGTCGCGCACCCACCCGTGCACGGGATCGTCGCTGATGAGCCACGTCCGCTCAGGATCCGGCCCGGCCATCACGTTGAGGTAGTACATGTCGTACCCCGGCGCCGCGACGGCCGGCCCGTGGTACCCGTAGGGCACGAGGGCGACATCGCCCGTGCGCACCTGCGAGTCGATCTCGATGCGACCCGCGGGCGAGGAGTACGTGCTGAACATCCCGAACGCGCGCTCGGGATCGACGCCGGCCGGCGCGTCCTTCGTGGGCGCGACCTCGAAGTAGTAGATCTCCTCGAGCTCCGACTCGTGCCCCTCGACGTGCTCGTCGTGCTTGTGCGGCGGGTACGACGACCAGTTCTCGGCCGGGGTGATGACCTCGACCACGATGAATCGGGCCGCGTCGAGGGCCTCCTTGCGGCCGAAGTTGTGCACCTGGCGGCTCGAGGCGCCGGCGCCGCGGAGCTCGACGGGGACCTCCTCCACCGGCATGTAGCGGGTGGGCCGCACGATGTCGGTGGGCGAGGTCGCCACGAGGAAGCGGCTCTCGCCCTCGGACCGAGCGGTGACGGTGCCCGTCGCGGCCGCCGAGAGGTAGAGCACGTCGGTGGGTCCGTCGAACACCGAGGCGCGTCCCGCGAGCTCGGTGACGGACTGCTCGCCGCCGTTCTCGACGTGAGCGACCGTGAACGATCCGGAGAGGGGGACGATGAGGCGCTCCACGCCCGTGCCCTCGAGCTCGAGCGACTCGCCCCGGGTCAGCCGCCCGACCCGGATACCCGTGTGCTCCCAGCCCGGGATCCGCTCGTCGACGACGCTCTCCCAGCCGCCCTCGGCGAGCTCGCCCCGCCGGTGGAACCAGCGCTCTGCCTGCTCCGTCATGTCATCCTCTCCCTCTCCGCACCGGCGGACGGATCAGTCGTTCTGCGGGAAGCCGAGGTTGATGCCGCCGTGGGTGGCGGGATCGAGCCAGCGGCTGGTGATCGCCTTCTCGCGGGTGAAGAACTCGAAGCCCTGCACGCCGTACGCCTTCGCGTCGCCGAACAGCGACGCCTTCCAACCCCCGAAGGAGTGGTACGCGACCGGGACGGGGATCGGCACGTTGATCCCGATCATGCCGACCTGGATCTCGTGCTGGAAGCGACGAGCGGCGCCGCCGTCGTTGGTGAAGATCGCGGTGCCGTTGCCGAACCGGCCCGAGTTGATCAGCTGCACGCCCTCCTCGAACGTCTGGATGCGGATGACCTGCAGCACCGGGCCGAAGATCTCCTCGGTGTACGCGCGCGAGTCCGTCGACAGGTTGTCGATGAGGGTGGGGCCGAAGAAGAAGCCGTCCTCGTGACCCTCGACCCGGCAGCCGCGGCCGTCGACGACGATCGTGCCGCCGTCGGCCTCGGCGATATCGACGTAGTTCGCGACCTTCGCGCGATGCTCGGCGGTGATGAGCGGACCGAGGTCGGGCTCGCCCGCCGGGCCGCCCGCGCCGTTGCCGACGCGGAGGCTCGCGATGCGCTCCGTGATCTTCTCGATCAGCTCGTCCGCGACCGGCTCGACCGCGAGCACGACCGAGAGCGCCATGCAGCGCTCGCCCGCCGCGCCGTAACCCGCGTTCACGGCCTGATCCGCGACGAGATCGAGATCCGCGTCGGGCAGCACGAGCATGTGGTTCTTGGCGCCGCCGAGCGCCTGCACCCGCTTGCCGTGCTTCGCAGCAGTCTCGTAGATGTACTGCGCGATCGGCGTCGAACCCACGAAGGAGATCGAGTCCACGTCGGGCGAGGTGAGCAGGCCGTCCACCGCGAGCTTGTCGCCGTTAAGCACGGTGAACACGCCGTCGGGAAGCCCGGCCTCCTGCCACAGCTCCGCCAGCCAGATCGAAGCCGAGGGATCCTTCTCGCTCGGCTTCACGATCACGGCGTTCCCGGCCGCGATCGCGATCGGGAAGAACCACATCGGCACCATCACGGGGAAGTTGAACGGCGAGATGATGCCGGCCACACCGATCGGCTGCTTGAGCGTGTACACGTCGATCCCCGTCGACACGCTCTCCGAGAAGCCGCCCTTGATCAGGTTCGGGAACCCGGTCGCGAGTTCCACGACCTCCTGCCCGCGAGCGATCTCGCCCATCGCGTCCGACAGCACCTTGCCGTGCTCACGGGTGATGATCTCCGCCAGCTCGCTCTTCTTGGCCACGAGCAACTCGCGGAACTTGAAGATGACCGTCTGCCGCTTCGCCATCGACAGCTCGCTCCACACCTCGAAGCCGCGTCGCGCGGACGCGATCGCCTCGGCGACCTCCGCCTCGTCGGCGAGCGCGACGTGCGCCTGCACCTCTCCGGTGGCGGGGTTGTAGACGGGAGCCGTACGACCGCTCGCCGACTCGCGGCGGGCGCCGTCGATCCAGTGCGGAAGAACGGGGACGGTCTCGGTGCTCTCGGTGCTCATGATTGCTTCCTTACTGTTCGGGATCCCGCGATTCGCTTCGCACGCGGGATGACGGATTAGAGGGTCTTGTGCACGAGGCGGGCGGCGGTGTCGACCGCCGCCGCGACGTCGTCGTCGTGCGGGTAGAGCAGGGTGCGGCCGACCGTGAGCCCCCGCACGCCGGGCAGGGCGAGCGCACGCTCCCAGGCGGTGAACGTCTCGTCGGGGTCTCCGCCGTTGTCGCCGCCGAGCAGCAGCGTCGGCATCGTGGTCGCCTCCATCACCCGCTCCATCTCGTCGACGACGGGCAGCTTCATCCAGGTGTAGGCGCTCGAGTTGCCGAGGCCCGAGGCGATCGCGGTCGAGAGGATCACGGCCTCCGCCGAGAGGTCGTTGACGACCCGGCCGTCCACTCGACCGCTCATGAAGGGCTCGAGCATGATCGGCAGTCCGGCCGCGGCGGCGGCGTCGACGGCTCGCGCGGTCGCCTCGAGCGTCGGCGCCGTCCCCGCGTCGTCGAGGTCCACGCGGATGAGCGTCTTGGCGAAGTCGATCCCCTGCCGCACCATCGCGTCGACGTCGTAGGCGGTGTAGCGGTCGTCCAGCTCGAACGAGGCGCCCCGCAGGCCGCCGCGGTTCATGGATCCGACCACGATCTTGCCCTCGAGCAGGCCGAGCGCCGCGAGGTCGTCGATGATGTCGGGGGTGCCGAGCACGCCGTCGACGCCGGGCCGGGACAGCGCGAGCGCCATCCGCTCGAGCAGTTCGTAGCGGTTGGCCATCGCGGTCCGGTTCGATCCCACCGCGATCGCCCCGCGGGCGGGGTGGTCGGCCGCCACGATGAAGAGGCGCCCGTCCCCCTGGATCACGTCGCGGCGCGTGCGCTCCGCGAGCGCCCGGCCGACTCCCGCGGGATCGGCGGCGCGCAGCTCGCGCAATCGTTCGAAGTCCAGCGCCACCTCAGGCCCCCTTCGGAATCGCGCCGCCGGCGAGCACGGACTCGATCTCCGCGGCGTCCGGCATCGCCGTCGAGCACTCGCGGCGCGTCGCCACGATCGCCCCCGCGACGTTGGCGAAGCGGAGGATCCGCTCCAGCCCCCAGCCCTCGAGCAGGCCGTGGCAGAGCGCGCCGCCGAAGGCATCGCCCGATCCGAGGCCGTTGACGACCTCCACGAAGTGCGGGGGGACCTCGACCCGCTCGTCGCGGGTCTTCGCGAGCACTCCCCTGGGACCCTGCTTCACGATCGCGAGCTCGATGCCGCGTTCGAGCAGGGCGTCCGCCGCGCGGTCCGGCTCGGTCTCGCCCACGGCGACCTCGCACTCCTCTCGGTTGCCCACCGCCACCGTCACGTGGTCGAGCGCCTGCGCTACCTGCGCACTCGCCTCGGCGGGGTCCGCCCAGAACATGGGGCGGTAGTCGAGATCGAGGATCGTGTGCGCGCGCCGTCCACGAGCCGCGAGGGCGGCGTGGTGCGCGGCTCGGCTCGGCTCCTGGCTGAAGCCGGTGACGGTCAGCCAGAGGATGCTGGCCTCGCGCACGGCGTCGAGGTCGAGATCCTCGGATGCGATCTGCAGGTCGGGCGCCTTCGGCTCGCGATAGAAGTAGAGCGGGAAGTCGTCGGGCGGGAAGATCTCGCAGAAGGTGACCGGTGTCGGGTACTGCGGATCGACGCGGACCTCGCGCGGGTCGACGCCGAGACGATCGAGCTCGCGCAGCAGGTACCGGCCGAAGGGGTCGTCGCCCACCCGAGAGACGAGCGCGCTCGAGCGCCCGTGCTTCGCCGCGGCGACGGCGACGTTCGCCGCGCTGCCGCCGAGGTATTTGCCGAAGCTCGTCACGTCCTCGAGGCCCACCCCGTCCTGGAGCGGGTAGACGTCGACCCCGAGTCGCCCCATCAACAGCACGTCGTCAGGACGTCGTCGTTCCGCCATTCGCTCCGCCTTTCACGGTGACGCGCCCCGGTGCTTCCGTGCGCCGCTTCATTTGTCCTAACAATAACACGTGCGCGAGCCGTGGGCACCGGTCGACTTCAGCTGCAGGTAATGTTGTCCACACAAAGTATCGTGAGCGCAACGGCGCGCGCTTCCGGACGAGCCGAGGAGAATCGCATGAGCACGGATCCCGTATGGCCCGATGAGATGTTCTCCGATCTGGACCGGACAGGGCCGGTTCCCCTCTACTTCCAGATCTCGAGCCGCCTCGAGCGGGCGATCCGCGAGGGTGTCATCCCCGCGGGCGCGCGTCTGCAGAACGAGATCGCCATCGGCGAGCGCCTCGGCCTGTCGCGCCCCACGGTCCGGCGCGCGATCCAGGAGCTCGTCGACAAGGGCCTGCTCGTCCGCCGCCGCGGCATCGGCACCCAGGTGGTGCAGGCCCGGGTGAGCCGGCCGGTCGAACTCACGAGTCTCCACGAGGACCTCAGCCGGGTGGGGCACCACCCCTCGACCCGTGTGCTGTCGCTGGAGCGCATCCCCGCCGAGGAGGAGACCGCGCAGCAGCTCCGCATCGAGCCCGGCACCGAGATCACCCGGATCCGGCGCCTGCGCAGCGCCGACGGCGTCCCGATGGCCGTTCTCGTGAACCTGCTCCCCCCGGAGTTCGCCGACATCACCGTCGAGGACCTCGAGCGGCAGGGGCTCTACGAGATCCTGCGCGGTCGCGGGATCACGATCAAGATCGCCAACCAGACCATCGGCGCGCGGCGGACGCACGGCGACGAGCACGAACTGCTCGACCTGCCCAAGGGCAGCCCGCTGCTCACGATGGACCGCGTCGCCTTCGACCACGGCGGGCGCGTCATCGAGGCCGGTCACCACTGCTACCGCCCCGACCTCTACTCCTTCGAGACCACACTCGTCGCGCGCTGATCGTGCGGTCGCCGCGATCCCGGGCGCCGCACCCGGGTCCGCCGGGCCTGGCACCGATCCGGGATCAGGCGAGCAGTTCGCGGTAGACCACGAGCAGCTGCGCGGCCGAATCCGCCCACGTGCTCCTCAGCGCGTGCTCGCGCGCGGCGGAGCCCATCCGCTCGAGGCGTTCGGGATCGGCGAGGAGCCGCTCGATGGCGTGGGCCCAGACGAAGCGGTCGTCGCCCGAGACGAGCACGCCGGTCTCGCCGTCGACCACGGCCTCGCGCAGCCCGCCCGCGTTCCGGGCGATCACGGGCACCCCGGAGGCCGCGGCCTCGAGCGCGACGAGCCCGAACGTCTCGGAGTGGGAGGGGACGATCATGACGGCGGCGCTGCGGATCCGCTCCGCGAGCTCGCTCCGGCGGAGGGCGCCGTCGAAGGCCGTCGTGCCGAGCATGCCGTACTGCACGACCGCCTCGTGGAGCGCCAGCGCGTAGTCGTCGCCGTCGGGCGGCGGAGCACCCACGATCCGGAGCGTCGGGCGGAGCCGATCCGGCATGGCGGCGACCGCGTCGATGATCAGGTC
This sequence comes from Leucobacter sp., assembly GCA_031178565.1. Taxonomy (GTDB): domain Bacteria; phylum Actinomycetota; class Actinomycetes; order Actinomycetales; family Microbacteriaceae; genus Leucobacter. Next base: position 19,984 of record JAPSIU010000005.1, read on the forward strand.
GAACCCCTTGAGCGGGTGCAGCCTGCCGACCATGATCGCCTCGGGCCGCCCGCCGCTGCTCAGCCAGTCGCGCTGCTCGGCGCACTCCTGGGTCGCGCAGGGGCGGAAGAGCTCGGTGTCGACCCCCACGCGTACGACGCGCACCCGCTCGGGATCCCCCTCGAGCCGATCGATCACCGTGCGCCGCTCGGCCTCGCTCACCGTGACGACGAGGTCGACCTCGCGGGCGAGCATGCGCTCGCCCGCGAGGCGACCGGGCGACTCGGGTCGTTCCCCGTCCTCGAGGGGGGAATCGGGCGGGGCCGCGATCGAGTGGTAGCTCTGCACGATCGGGATGCCGGTGGCGCGCGCGACCGGCAGTGCGGCGACACCCGAGAACCAGTGCTCGGCGTGGAGCAGGTCGACGGGGTTGCGCTCGATCTCGTCGGCGAGCCGCTCGCCGAACTCGCCCATCACGGCCTCGTGCTCGCCCTTCGCGAGCAGCCGCGCCGGCCCGGCGTCGAGACGCACGACCCGCAGATTCGGCTGCAGCTCGATCCGCGCGGGCGCGTCGGGATCGCTGCGCCGCGTGAAGATCGTGATCTCGTGGCCTTCCCGCGCCAGCGCCTCGGCCTGAGCGCGCACTACCACGTTCATCCCCCCGGCGTCCCGGGTGCCGGGTACGTCGAGCGGCGACGTGTGCAGCATGACGAAACCGATTCGCGCTCGTTCGAACTTCATACGTCGAACGTATCGGACTCGGAGCCTCTCGACCGCACGTGCGGCAGGCGTCAGCGGTACCCCGCCGCCAGCGCGGCCTCCGTCGCCCGCTGCACATCGGCGGTGTGCTCCTCGCCGAGCGGCGTACGCGGCGGGCGGCAGACGCCCCCCTTGCGGCCGGCGATGTCCATCGACAGCTTGATGGCCTGGATGAACTCGCTGCGGGAGTCCCAGCGGAACAGCTCGTGCAGATCCCGGTACATCGGCAGCGCGCGGTTCAGGTCGCCGAAGTCGCCCGAGGTGACGAGCTCGTACAGCTCGACGCAGGCGCGGGGCAGTGCGTTCGGGTAGCCGGACACCCAGCCCTTCGCGCCGGCGATGCCGCCCTCGAGCAGCACGTCGTCGGTGCCCACGAGGATGTCGAGCTCGGGAGCGAGCTCCGCGATCTCGTACGGGCGGCGGCAGTCGCCGGTGAACTCCTTGACCGCGACGATGAGGCCCTCGGCGTGCAGCTGCGCGAGCAGCCGCGGGCTCATGTCGACGCGGGTGTCGAAGGGGTTGTTGTAGGCCACGATCGGCAGGCCGACCTTGGCGGCCTCGCGGTAGTGGTGGATCACCGCCTCCTCGGTGGCGCGGTAGGTGTTCGGCGGCAGCATGAGCACCGACTGCGCACCGGCCTCGGCGGCCTGCTCCACCCAGCGCACGGTCTCCAGCGTGCCGTAGGCCGCGACGCCCGGCATGACCCCGAAGCCCTCGGGCGCCGCCTCGACCGCGGTCGTGACGACGCGGGCGCGCTCATCGGGGGTCAGGGTCTGGTACTCGCCGAGCGAGCCGTTCGGGGTGATGCCGTGGCAGCCGCCCTCCGCGAGGAACCGGACGTGGTCCGCGAATCCGTCGAAGTCGACGGACAGATCATCATGGAAGGGGAGCGCGCTCGCCACGTAGACGCCGCGCCAGGGGGTATCGCTCTTGATGCTCATGGTGGTTCCTCCTCCCGGCGCCGGGAGGGCGTCGGGATGCGTATCGGGGGTGGATGCGGTCTACTCGAGGAGTAGTGCGCTACACGCTACCCCGTTATCCGGCCGGGCTGCAACAGCAGATGGTTCCTCACCTGGCCAATATCGGCTTATTTCTCACCGGAGGTTGACAAAGCGGTTCAAGTTCGCGAATGTGGTGCGTGGCACATTACTCTGCTTCGACATCAGCAAGGGAACGTTAGGCAATGACGCACGATTCCACGACCATCAATACTCGCCCCCTGGGCGCCGCACCCGAGATGAGCACCTCGCTCAAACTCCGAGTACTCGGAGGCAGCCTGAGCGGCAGCACCATCGAGTGGTTCGAGTTCTTCCTCTACGCGAGCGCGGCGGCGCTGATCTTCGACAAGCAGTTCTTCCCGACCTCCGATCCGGTCGTCTCCCTGCTGCTGTCCTACCTGTCGCTCTCGCTCACCTTCTTCATCCGCCCGCTCGGCGGAGTGATCTTCTCCCACCTCGGCGATCGCATCGGCCGCAAGAAGACGCTCGTGATCACCCTCTGGCTCATGGGCATCGCGACGATGGCGATCGGCTTCCTGCCGACCTACGCCGCGATCGGCGTCTGGGCGCCGATCCTCCTGATCCTCTGCCGACTCGTGCAGGGCATCGCCATCTCCGGCGAGTGGGGCGGCGCGCTGCTGCTGGCCTACGAGTACGCGCCGAAGAACCGCCGCGGACTGTTCGGAAGCGTTCCGGCCATGGGCGTCGCGATCGGCATGCTCCTCTCGACGCTCGCCATGGCGGGGCTCACCTCGCTGCCCGCGGCTCAGTTCGAGTCCTGGGGCTGGCGCGTCCCCTTCATCGCGAGCGTGCTGCTCGTCGTCATCGGGCTCTGGCTGCGCTCCGGCCTCGACGAGACCCCGGAGTTCCAGAAGGTCAAGGCCGAGGGGAGGACGGCGAAGCTGCCCATCGTCGATGTGTTCCGCGGCGAATGGCGCTCGGTGCTGGTCGCGGTCGGGGGCAAGGTCGTCGAGACCGCGCCCTTCTACATCTTCGCGACCTTCATCATCAGCTACGCGACCGGCTCGCTCGGCTTCGAGCGCACGACGGCGCTCACGGCGGTGAGCATCGCGGCCGCCGTCGCGATCCTCGGCATCCCCTTCGCCGGCCGCCTCGCGGATCGCTTCGGCCGCCGCCGCGTCTACCTGATCGCCGCGGCCGCGATGGGCCTGTTCGCCTTCCCGTACTTCGTCCTGCTCAACGCGGGGAGCGTCTGGGCCCTCGTGCTGGCGACCGTGGTCGCGATCGGCTGCATCTGGTCGGCCATCACCGCGACCTACGGCACGATCTCCGCGAGCCTCTTCAGCTCGGAGGTCCGCTACACCGGGATCACCCTCGGCCAGCAGATCGGCGCGGCCATCGCCGGCGGCACGGCGCCCCTCATCGCGACGCTGCTGCTCACCGAGTTCGACGGGTCGTGGATCCCGATCGCGATGTTCATCGTGATCTGCGCGGCGCTCTCGTTCATCTCGGTCTCGGCGGCGCGAAAACTCGCCGTGCACTGAGGCGCGTCTCCGCGACGGAGAGCAGGAGCACGGATCCGCGCGGGTGGGTGAACCTCGGTTCACTCACCCGCGCGGTCGTCTGCGGGCCCCCAGTCGGCCGTGACGTGCTCCAGGTGCTGCACCATGAGCGCGCCCACCCGCTCGCGATCGCCCGAGAGCAGCGCTTCGAGGATGGCGAAGTGCTCCTCGGCCGTGCGTCGCAGCTGCCCCGAGGAGTACATGGTGGTGAGCCGGCCCTGGCGGGTGTGATCGCGGAGGCCCTCGACCAGGGAGACGAGCCTCCGATTCCCCGCGATCTCCAGGAGCCCGAGGTGGAACCGCCTGTCGGCCTCGATGTAGGCGACGTAATCGGCGCGCTCCGCGGCGGCGACGATGTCGTGCGCGAGCGCGCGGAACTCGCTCTGCCGCTCGACGAGCTCAGGATCCCCGGCGATGTCCTGCATCGTCGGCACCTCGACGAGGACGCGGAGGTGGTGGACGTCGCTGCGATCCTGGTCGCTCATCGGCGTCACCCGGAAGCCGCGGTTCCGGATCGGCTCGAGCATGCCCTGGTCGACCAGCTTGAGGAGCGCCTCCCGCACGGGGCTGCTCGACACGCCGAGCTCCTGCGAGATCGTGGTGGCCGAGTAGAGTTCGCCGGCCTTCATCTCGCCGACGATGAGGCGCTTGCGGAGCAGCGAGACGATCTGATCGCGGAGGGTGCGCGACTCGACGAGTGATCCGTTGCCTGACATCCGCTGCCCTCCATGCGCTACGTGCGAGTGTAGCGCACTACCCGAGCGCCTCGCCCGGCGGCTCGACCGGCCCGACGGCGCATCACGCACGAGACCCACGTCCCAGGAGCACCGACTCACCGCAGAACATGCATGCTCCGCCGATTGCGTATGTGTTTCGTCGAATCGGTGCTCGGGGACGAACGACCCCCGGGCTACTCGGGGCGGGCCCGGCGGCTCGACCGGCGGCTTGGCCCGGGCTACTCGGGAAGCAGCCGCGTCGCCGCGCGCGCCAGGTGCGGGCCGGCGTTCCAGCCGACGAGTCCCGTGAGATCGTCCGCAGGGGTCGAGAGCTCGGTGAGCAGCCCGCCGCCCTCCAGCTCCGCGCTCTCCTCCTGCGCGTCCTCGACGCGCACGCCGCGGGCCGCGACGACCGCTCCGTACGCCATGAGCGTGAAGCCGGTGATCGGCGCGTACGCACCGGGATCCGCGCCCGAGCCGAGGTCGTGCAGCAGAGCCTTCGCCGCGTGGGCGCCCTGAGCGACCGCGGCGTCCCAGTGATCCAGGCGCAGACTCCCCCAGGCGAGTTCCGGAGCTGCCGCGCTTCCCGCGGCGTAGAGTCCGGGTCGCCCGGGCACGCGCAGGCGGTCGTCCACCGGGATCGGCCCCTCGAACCCGGTCCACTCCGTCGCCGGACGCGAACCGACGGCAACGACGACCGCGTCGGCTTCGATCGTGCTGCCCTCGTGACCGGTGCCCGCGAGCTCCACGACCGCCCTTCCGTCGCCGGATCCGGCCGCCCGGATCGAGCGGACCTCCGCCCCGAACCGCGCGTCGACCCGCTCCTCGTGCAGCGCCGCGAGGCGCGCGGAGACCTCGGACCCCAGCGCCGCTCGCAGCGGGAGCCCCGAGCGTCCGACGAGCACGACGCGCGCGCCCAGACCCGCGTAGTGACTCGCCACCTCGGCCCCGATGAAGCCGGAGCCCAGAACGACCAGCCTCGCGCCCTCGGGCTCGGGCAGCGCGCTCCGCAGCCGCTCGGCGTCTCGCACGCTGTGCACGGTGTGCAGCGGAACCGCGGGATCGACCTCGATCTCGTCGCCGAGCGCTCGGGGAACGCTGCCGCAGGCGAGCACGAGCGCGTCGCCGCTCAGCTCGCGTCCGTCGTCGAGGGTCACGGAGGGGGCCGCCGCTCCCAGGCGAACAGCGCGCGCGTCGACGATCTCGACTCCCGGCAGCGGGGGAAGGGCGATCTGCTCGCCCGTCAGCAGCCCCGGCAGCACACCGGTGTCGACCAACGTTCGATTGACGGCAGGGCCGCCCTCGCCGTTCACCAGCAGGATCCGCCCCTCGAAGCCCTCGCTGCGCAGGGTCCGGGCGCAGCTGTGCCCGGCTGCGCCCGATCCGACGATCACCACTTCCTGTTCGAGCTTCGCCATCCGCCGCACCTTTCTCATGATCCACCTTGCGCTATATACCCCCCCTGGGTATATTGGTCACTGTAGCAGCACCGGGCGCAGGGCTCGGGCACGACAACATCAGGAGGCAACCATGGCAACGACCGAGTATCAGGTGACCGGGATGACCTGCGGCCACTGCGAGGGCGCGATCCGCAGCGAGGTCGAGCAGATCGCCGGCGTCTCCGGCATCGAGGTCAGCGCCGCGAGCGGCCACCTCGCCGTGACCACCGACAGCGATTCGCCCGTCGACGACGCAGCGGTGCTCGCCGCGGTCGAAGAGGCCGGCTACGAAGCCCGCGTCGCCTGACCAGCAACAGCAACAACAACAACTGAGCAGTCACCAGAGGACACCATGAACACTCCCGCACGCCTCAGCCTGTACGGCCTCGGCCTCGTCGCAGCATTCGGCGCGGCCTTCCTCGTCGCGGGAGCCGTGGTGCCCGATTC
>JAPSIU010000501.1 GCA_031178565.1 Leucobacter sp.
ACTGCACGTCCGCGCCACCCGTGGTGGAGAAGGCCTCGATGACGTGCGGCATACGATCGAGATGGGCCCGGATCGCCTCGAGCTCCCCCTGCTGCACGTTGAGCTGCACCCAGGCCTGCACCTCGAACCCCATCGACGCGAGATCGAGCTGCGTCTCGTGCCCGATGATGATCCCGCTGTCCCAGAGGCGGTCCAGTCGAGCCTTGAAGGTCGTGCGCGACACCCCCACGGCCTCGGCCATCTCGCCGAGCGTGGCCCTCGGGTCGTCCCGGAGCGCGCGAAGCACGCGCCGATCGAGGTCGTCGATCATCTGACTCGTCGCACGCCCCACGGCCGCTCCTCACTGCGTCGATCCGCACACGGATCCCCCTGCATCGCCATTCTAGTCGCACAGGTTGGTACAGATGCCCAGAATTCTAAACATTCGCCTTTCGTGGTTGCGTTTTGACAAGCAGATATGTAACTTGGTGTGCGTATTGAACGCAGAGAAGCGTTCGATTTATTTTTGAGGAGACCGCATGAATCTCGGAATCACCCTGATGATCGTCACCTATCTGGTGGTGATGTTCCTCATCGCCGCCTGGCTTCGCAAGCGGGTCAAGGACGACACCGACTACCTGCTCGCCGGCCGCAAGATGGGCGCCGGGCTCATCGCGATCATGCTGCTCGCCACGAACTTCGGCGGGGCTTTCGTGCTCGGCACCAGCCAGGACGCCTACGCGGTCGGCTTCGCCGCCATCTCGTTCGCGATGGGCATCTTCGTCGGTCTCGTGTTCCTCGCCCTCTTCGTCGCGAAGCGAGTCCGCGCGGGATCCTTCGTCACCGTTCCCGAGTTCCTGGAGCACCGCTTCACGAGCCGCCCCGTACGCCTGCTCGCGTCCAGCCTCTCGATCCTGGCGCTCACCGGCATCCTGGCGGGTCAGGTCGGCGCAGCCGCGTCATCGCTCACCGCCCTCGGTCTCACACACACCTGGGGCGCCGTCGTCGGCATCGTGCTGATCGTCGCGTTCACCGTCCTGTCGGGCATGTGGGGCGTCGCGATCACCGACGCGATCCAGTTCGTCGTGATCGTCGCCGGCCTCATCGTCGTGACGACCATCGCGGTCGGCGCCGCGGGCGGATTGGGGGCGATCGCCGACACCTTCGCGAATGCGGGTATCTCGCAGCCGTTCAACCCGCTGAACCAGGGCTGGTCGTTCCTCCTCGGCGCCGCGCTCCCCGTGGTCGTGCACAAGCTCGTCGGCCAGGACGTGATGCAGCGGGTCTTCTCGGCGAAGTCGGCTCGATCGGCCGCCGCGGGCGCGGGCATCGCGGGCGCGCTGACCGCGCTCTTCGCCGTGGTTCCCGCGCTCGCGGGCATGGCCGCGCGGGTGCTCTTCCCGGACCTCGATCCGACGGTCGGGGTGATGCCCGCGCTCATCAGCAACGTGCTGCCCGTGTGGGCGGCGGGCATCCTCGTCGCCGCGATCATCTCGGCCGTCGTCTCGACCGCGGACGCGCTGCTCCTCGCGGCCGTCAGCAACATCTCCAACGACTTCCTGCTCCGCATCAAGAGCGTGCGCGAGGACCCGAAGCTCCAGCTGCGGTGGTCCCGCATCCTCACCGTGCTGCTCGGCCTGCTCGCACTCGGTCTCTCCCTGCTGGTGCCCGGGATCATCCAGGTCCTCACCATGGCCTTCACCATGTACGGCTCCGGCGTGTTCGTCTCCTTCATCTTC
>JAPSIU010000502.1 GCA_031178565.1 Leucobacter sp.
GGCCCGTCGATCCCGAACGGGATCGCGCGCAGGACCCGATCGAGGATCCCGCCCCCGGCGGCTCGAACACGACCTCGACCGGGTGACCGTCGCTCAGTCTCTCCAGAGCACCCGCTGCTCGCCGGCGCGCACGGGCGCGCTCACTCGGTTCTCGGCCGGCGGGATCGGGCAGCTGTAGAAGTCGCTGAACCCGCACGGCGGGATGAACGCGCGGTTGAAGTCGAGTTCGACTCGGTCGCCGCCCGCCGCCGGCGGGTCGAAGCGCAGGAAGCGTCCGGGAGCGTAGGACTCGCGCCCCGTCGTCCCGTCCGCGAAGACGAGCACGAGCTGCCCGCCGTCGGCGAACGCCGCGAACTCGTACGCCTCGCCCGCGATCTCCACCGAGATGGTGCCGGGGACCGTCTTCGTGTGCCCGGTGTCCGTCGAGCGGGTGAACGCCCACGGCACCTGCGCCGTCTCCGAGTAGGCGTTGAGCGTGCCCGTGATCCGCCACGCAGGATCGAAGCCGTACCGCTCGATCCCCGCGAACGCCACGAGCTTCTCCGAGTTCGTGTCGTACAGCCGCAGCTCGTAGTCGCTGCCGTCCAGGCTGAACGCGTCGGCGGTCCGGGTCCCCGCCCGGAGGAGCGGCGCCCCGTTCGCGCCGAGGCGCCCGACGAAGGTCTCCTCCGCGACCGGGGCCCACTCCTGCGCCTCGACGGCCGCCAGCTCGAGGCCGTCGCCCAGCGGCCGCACGCGCACCCCCGCCTCGTCCGGGTTCCGCCAGACCTCCGCGGGCATTCCGGGAACTGCGGCGGGCGTCGCGCCGACCGGCTGGAAGTCGACGAGGGCCAGGTTGCCGGCGGGTCCCGCCACGCTCCTCTCGCGCTGCTCCGCCCACGCGCCCCATGCCGCGCGCTCGGCCGTCTCGTGCTGTCCGGTTCGTTCGGTCGATGGTGTCATGTCGGTCATCCTAGAGCGCATGCACCGCCGGATGCACTCCCGCGTCACACGCGGCAACCTATTCGCCGAGCCGATGGCACACATGAAAGAATCGAATGTTGGCGCGCGCCTGCCGAGGCGCCCGCCGGAACCGAAGGGGCTACCGGAACGCCGCTCGACACCGATCTCACTGGAGGGCCTGCCCATGGCACGCATGAACGACGAGCTGGAGGGGTCTGCGGAGACCACGGCTCTGGGCAAAGACGACTACGCACTCGTTCGCGTTCCCCGCTCGGCCCGGTACGCCTGGTACACGGTCGCGGTGCAGCGGTTCGGCCAGCTCTCCGCACTCGGCAACTTCTTCCTCGCCGCGATGATCGGCATGGGGATGGACTTCTGGAGCGCCATCCTCGCCATCACCATCGGATCGGTGCTGCTCGAGGCCGTCACCATCTTCCTCGGGATCGCCGGCATGCGCGAGGGGCTGTCGACCTCCGTGCTCGCGCGCTGGGCCGGCTTCGGAGCCAAGGGCTCCGCACTCGTCGGGGTCGCCATGGCGATCAGCCTCACGGGCTGGTTCGCCGTTCAGAACGAGGTGTTCGCGAGCGGCCTGTTCTCCATCGTGCCGCAGGTCCCGTTCTGGGTGTGGTGCCTCGTCGGCGGCGCGCTCGTGACGGTCATCACCGCCCGCGGCTTCAACTTCATGAAGTGGGTCGCCTACATCACGGTTCCCGCGTTCCTCATCGTGACCGTCTACGCCTTCATCGTCGAGGTGTCGAAGCACTCGCTCGGCGCC
>JAPSIU010000503.1 GCA_031178565.1 Leucobacter sp.
CCACGTCCTTCAGAACGTCGTCTTCCCACTTGATCGCGACCCCGATCTGCTTCCGCTCTATGCCGACCCCGAGACGTGGTCGGTCATCGAGGAGGAGCCTGTGCGCGTGTCGAGCCGGGCGCATCTCGGCAACATCCTCGGTCGACACCGGGCGCGCATCGTCGCGGGACGCAGAGTGTCGCTCGGCACCTACTTCAACGCCTTCCCCGCCTCGTATTGGCAGCACTGGACCAGCGTGCGCCAGGTGCGGCTCACCGTGCGCACGACGGGTCCGGCGACGATCCTCGTCTACCGCTCGAACGGCTCGGGCGTGCGCCAGCGAGTCGCCACCCGAGAGGTCACCGGCGAGAGCTCGACATCGTTCGAACTGGAGCTGACCCAGTACAGCGATGGCGGCTGGATCTGGTTCGACATCGTCGCGGATGAGAAGCCGGCGGTGCTCGAGGGCGCTGAGTGGACCACCGAGCAGGAGCCGGCCCGCGCCGGCAAGGCCTCGCTCGGGATCACCACCTACAACAAGCCGGACTACTGCGTCGAGACTCTGCGCGCTCTCGCGGCCTCGCCGGACGCGCTGGAGTTCATCGACCGCATCTTCCTCATCGATCAAGGCACTCAGCTCGTCGCCGATCAAGAGGGGTACGACGATGTCGCAGAACGCCTCGGCGCGTCTCTGCAGGTCATCAGGCAGGGCAACCTCGGCGGCTCCGGGGGCTTCGCACGAGCCATGCACGAGACCCTGAAGCGCCCGGAGAGCGATTTCGTCCAGCTGCTCGACGACGACGTGCGCCTCGAGCCGGAGTCGCTGCGCCGATCCATCGTGTTCGGGCAGTACGCCACGAACCCGGTACTCGTCGGCGGTCACATGTTCGACCTGCTCGACCGCCCCAAGCTGCACGGCTGGGCCGAGGTCGTCGACGAGCATCCGTTCATGTGGCGCAACCTCTACCAGGAGAAGATGCCGCACGACTTCGGCGTCTCCAACCTCCGCCAGTCGACGCTCCTGCACATGCGGATGGACGCCGACTACAACGGCTGGTGGATGTGTCTGATCCCGCTCGACGCGATAAGGAAGGTCGGGCTCGCGCTGCCCGCCTTCATCAAGTGGGACGACGCCGAGTTCTGCCTCCGCGCCGGCGAAGCAGGATTCGCCACCGTCTCGTTGCCGGGAGTTGCACTCTGGCACGTGTCATGGGTGAACAAGGACGACTCGATCGACTGGCAGGCGTACTTTCACGCCCGCAACCGGATCGTCGCCGGCCTCCTGCATTCGAACGCGCCGCGCGGCGGCCGACTGATCACGCACAGCAGGCGCGTCGATCTCAAGCACCTGATGATGATGCAGTACTACCCCGTAGCGCTGCGCGCAAAGGCGCTGAAGGATGTGCTGTCCGGGCCTGAGCACATGCGTCGGAACCTCGCCACCGCGATGCCGGCCGCGCGAGCGCTCGCCGCTGAGTATCCCGAGACCGTCGTGCACCGGGATCCCACGCGTGTGCTCCACTCCCGGCGAGGGCGGCAGGTCTTCCAGCGGCTGTCGAAGAACCGCTTCGACAGCCCGACCGGCGTCAAGCTGCGCTGGTTCACGCTGTCGACCCTGCTCTCGCACTGGATGCACCGCCCCGACCCCGCGAACCTGGCGCAACCCGAGGTCGAGTTCGGCAAGGAGGACGCGCACTGGTGGCGGCTGCCGACGTTCGACAGCGCGCTGGTGAGCGC
>JAPSIU010000504.1 GCA_031178565.1 Leucobacter sp.
TCCTGCGCGTCGTCGGAGTGCTCGAGGCGGATGCGGCGGCCGAGCTCGATGTCCTCCTGCTCCTTCGCGGCGGCCTTCTCGCTCTTGCGCGTGTCGCGCGGCGGGAGCTGGATGTCCTCCTCGGCCCCGATGCCCGCTTGGAGCTGTCGCCCGCGCTCGAGCTCCGCGTCGAACTCCGCGCCGAACAGCAGGGCGCAGTTCGCGAGCCAGAGCCACAGCAGGAAGACGATGACCCCGCCGAACGAGCCGTAGGTGCGGTCGTAGTTGGAGAAGTTCGCGACGTACAGCGCGAAGCCCGCGGAGGCGACCACGAGCACGATGATCGCGATCACCGCACCGAGGCTGATCCAGCGGAACTTCGGCTGCTTCGCGTTCGGCGTCGCGTAGTAGAGGATCGCGATCGCGAGGATCACGGCCAGCGCGAGAAGGGGCCACTTCGCGATCTCCCAGACGAGCTCGACCGCTTCACCGAGCCCGAGAGCGCTGCCGATCGCCTCGGTCACCGGACCAGACACGACGAGGATGACCGCGATCACCACGATGAGGAGGAGCGTGACGATGGTCACGAGCAGTTGCATCGGCCGGAGTTTCCAGAACGGCCGCCCCTCGTCGATCTCGTAGACCTGGTTCATCGCCCGGCTGAACGCCCCGACGTATCCCGAGGCCGACCAGATCGCGAGCACGAGGCCGGTGACGAAGCCGAAGCCCGCCGCAGGCGATGAGCTGAAGTCCTCGAGGGGTTCCCGGATGACGTCGAGCGCCTCTCCCGGCGCCACCTGCTCGACGATGCCGAACAGCTGGTCGATCGCGCGCCGGCCCTGTCCGACGAGCGCGAGCAGCGACGTGAACGCGAGCAGCCCGGGGAACAGGGCGAGCACGCCGTAGTACGTGAGCGAGGCGGCGCGGTCGGGGCACTGATCGTCGACGAACTCCCGGAAGCTCTTGCGGAACACGTACTTCCACGAGCGCTTCGAGACTTCCCTTGGAGAGTCGGGCTTGCGCTCGTCGTCGGGTGCCGGTGCGTCGGCCAGCCGCTCGCTGGCGCCGTCTGCGACCACGATGTCCTCCTCACCTCGGTGGACATCAGTCTTCGTCGCGCGATGCGATTGCGGCAGGCCCTCGATTCCGAGCGCACCAAACGTTATAGTCTCGCGACCCTCTCGCGTCTCGCGTCTCGCGTCTCGCGAGGAAGTCAGTCGGTGAGCAGCCGCGGCTCGGTCGCGGCGACGACCTCCTCGACCGAGACGCCGGGCGCGCATTCCACGAGCCGCAGGCCGTCGGGTGTGACGTCGATCACCGCCAGGTCGGTGATGATGCGGTCGACGACGCCCTTGCCCGTGAGCGGCAGCGAGCACTCGTTCACGATCTTCGGAGAGCCGTCCTTCGCGACGTGTTCCATGAGCACGATCCGCCGCTTGGCGCCGTGCACGAGGTCCATCGCGCCGCCCGGTCCCTTCACCATCTTGCCGGGGATCATCCAGTTCGCGAGATCACCGGCCGCCGAGACCTGCATCGCCCCGAGGATGGCCGCGTCGATCTTCCCGCCGCGGATCATCCCGAAGCTCGTCGCGGAGTCGAAGTACGCGGCACCGGGCAGCACCGTGACGGTCTCCTTGCCGGCGTTGATGAGGTCGGGATCCACCTGGCGCTCGGTCGGGTAGGGACCCACGCCGAGGATGCCGTTCTCCGACTGGAGGAGGATCGTCACGCCATCG
>JAPSIU010000505.1 GCA_031178565.1 Leucobacter sp.
AGCCACAGCCACTCGCTCGCCCAGTGCGACACGTCGATGAGGGCGGGGCCGCCGCCGAGCAGGGCCAGCACCGCCGAGCAGCAGGAATTGCTGCGACTGCAGTCGATCGACACCCGTCTGCAGCAGCTCGCGCATCGGCTCCGCTCGCTTCCGCAGTCCGGCCCGCTCGCAGAGCTCGCCGCGCGCGACACCGCTGTGCGCGGCAGGCGGGCGGAGGCGGTCGGCGGCCTCGAGGACGCACGAGCAGAGCTCGCGAGGCTCGAATCCGACGTCGCCGTCGTCGAGGCGCGCATCGCACGTGACGGCGACCGGCTGCAGCACACCTCCTCCGTGAAGGATGTCGCGGCGCTGGAGGCCGAACTGTCGGCGCTCGCCAGGCGGCGTTCCGACCTCGAAGACCAGGAGCTCGTGGTCATGGAGCGCGTCGAGATCGCCGAGCGCGACGTCGCCGGCATCGACGAGGAGCGTGCCGAGATCGCCGCCGAGATTGCGAGGCTCGAAGCCGAACGCGGTGAGGCGGCTTCTGCGCTCGACGTCGAGCGCGACGCCGCCGACCGCGACCGCGCCGTCGTCGCCGGGGGAGTGCCCGAGGCGCTCCTGAAGCTCTACGAGCAGCGCCGCACGAGGGGCGCCGGAGTGGGCGCCGCCCTCCTCCGCCAGCGCACCTGCAGCGGTTGCACGATGACGCTCACGGGGACCGATTTCGAGACCGTGCGGCGAGCGGCATCCGACGACGTGCTGTTCTGCCCCGAATGCGACCGCATCCTCGTGCGCACCGATGAGTCGGGACTCTGACGAGCCGCCCTGGTGTTCCATCGGAACGGCCCGCCTTCGGACGGTAGGCTGGTGGTGAGTGGGTCGGCAAGACGGCCGCGTCATCCGAGCGTTCGGGTGCCGAGGAACGTCCGGGCTCCGCAGGGCAGGACGGTGGGTAACGCCCACCCGGGGCAACCCGCGAGACAGTGCCACAGAAAGCAGACCGCCACGGACGCGAGTCCGGGGTAAGGGTGAAACGGTGGGGTAAGAGCCCACCAGCGGCCGCGGCGACGCGGTCGGCTCGGTAAACCTCGTCCGGAGCAAGGTCAGACAGGGAACCATGGGGCTGCCCGTCCCGTTCCCGGGTAGGCCGCTGGAGGGCTGCGGCAACGCAGCTCCGAGAGAGATGGTCGTCCAGCCGGTGTCGCGCAAGCGCCCGGTGAACAGAACCCGGCGTATCAGCCGGCCCACTCGCACACTCCCGCATCCGCTGCCGCCGCGCGGTCGTGGACTCAGAGCACGGCGAGGGCCGCGGCGCCGAGGATTCCCGCGTTGTTCCGGTGCACCGCCGGAACGATGGGCGTGCCGAGCTCGAGCAGCGGCAGGAACTGCTCGTGGTGCTTCGATACGCCCCCGCCCACGACGAACAGGTCGGGCGTGAAGAGGAACTCGAGGTGGCGGTAGTACCGCTGCAGACGCTTCGCCCACTGCTCCCAGCTCAGCGACTCCCGCTCCATCGCCGAGTACGCGGCGCGGTCCTCGGCGTCGGCCCCGTCGAGCTCGAGGTGCCCGAGCTCGGTGTTCGGGATGAGCACGCCGTCGTAGAGGAAGGCGGAACCGATTCCCGTGCCGAGGGTCGTGAGGATGACGAGCCCGCGCGCGTCCCGCGCCGCCCCGAACCGCGATTCGGCGTAGCCGGCGGCGTCCGCGTCGTTGATGAAGTGGATGTGCC
>JAPSIU010000506.1 GCA_031178565.1 Leucobacter sp.
GTTCGGGTCGACGACCCCCGGCGGATCGCGGACGCCCTCCAGGACCTGATCGAGCGGGAGCTCCCCTAGACGATCGAGCGGGGCTCCCGGACACGCGGGCTCGGATCCACCATGGGATACCGTGATGAGGAAGACACGGTCGAGGAGCGGGGAGGCACGGTGACGCAGCACTCGGGATCGCGGCACACGAGGGCGGGGGAGCGACTGGCGCTGATCCGCTCGCTCTTCCCCGACCTCTCGGAACGGCTCGACGCCGCCTACGCTCGGCACACCGAGGACGATCGGGCCCTCCGCGGGGAGGATGGCCAGCATCACCACCCCGAGCGCCGGGACGCCGCGGGGTTCGATGCCTGGCTCGATGGGGAGGCCGCAGCGCTCAGGGAGGGTGAACTCGCGGGTGCGGCCTTCCCGTCCGTGCGGGACCCGGGGGCGCGAACCCGATTCGAGCACGCGTTCTCGGCGATCCGCGCCGCCGCTGCTTCATGGGGTGGGCCGGTCCCGCCCGAGCCCGAGGACTTCGCCGAAGCCGGCGTGGACTTCGAAGCGCTCGGCGAGACGCTGGTACGCGACCCGTCCCTGCTGCCCGTGCCGGCTCCGCACGGTATGGGCGCGGAGGCGTGGGCAGCGCTGTTCTCGCGGGCGGCTCGGCAGCAGGGGAGCCCCTTCGCCGAAGCCGCTCCGCTCGTGTTCGCGGCCGAGGCCCTCAGCGACTTCGCGCTCCTCGATGCCGTGCCCGATCCGCGCACGCCCGTCGTCGAGAGACCCGGTCCGGATCCCTCGGGCGGGCGTCGGGACGTCGTCCGCTGGACGCTGCGACTCGTGCCGGCGGAGGCGGCCCCGCCGGTTCTCGGGCTGAGCTTCGATCACGGCCCGCACCCGTCGCTTCCGGAGATGCTGACGCTGCAGCTCGCCCGGGTCGCGAGCGGCGAGGACCCCGTCGATGCCCGGAGCTTCACCTGGCTCGCGGGATCGATCGCCGATGGGCGTCTCGCCGCGCGTCACATCTACGACGAGGGCGAGCGCGCGATCCGCGTCAACTGCCGAGAGCCAGGCAATCAGGGACCGCACCTCGGGGCTCGCCCGCCGATCGGGTGAGGATCCCGGTCGGGACGCCCGCACGACCCGGATCGGGTCGATCGGGCGCCGCTCTCAGTCCCACGCGCTCGTGGCGTCGTCGCGCAACGACGGCAATCGGGTGGCGCGGCCCCACTCCAGCACCTCACGGGGCAGGTCGAAGAGGCCGGGATCCGCGCCGGTTCTCTCGATGACCTCGGCGATCGGCACGACGCCTCCTGCGCGGCGCAGGATCCTGCCCCGAACGTGGGCTCGGGCGTAGATCTGGGGAGCGCGCCCGCCCTCGCGCCGTACGAAGCGCTGCTCGATGTACACCGCCTGGTCGTCGAAGCCGAGGATCCGGGACTCGATCCAGAATCGCTTCCACGGGTTCAGCGACTTGCGGTACGAGATCGTCTGGCCGACCACCACGGGATACCAGCCCTCGCGCTTGAACGTGTCGAGAACGCCGTTGCGCTGGATCAGGTCGAAGCGCGCGACGTCCATGATCGAGAGGTACTTCCCGTTGTTCATGTGGCCGAGCACGTCGAGGTCCGTCGGCCACACGCGGAACCGGGATCGGGAGACGTCGCTGAACCCGAGTCTCGCCCCGCGCGGCCCGACGAAGACGAAGTGCCAGAGGGTG
>JAPSIU010000507.1 GCA_031178565.1 Leucobacter sp.
CGGGCCACATCCTGAACATGAAGTCGACCGGGCGGTCCTCGGCGAGGAAGTCGCCGTAGCCGTAGCGCGTGAACCGACGGTCGCCGTTCGTGACGCCCGTCATCGAGCGGTCTGCACCTGGCCAGAGCAGCGGCTCGCGCTCCATCTGGCGGATAGACGTCTGGTGGTAGGGCAGCCCCATGTGCTCTGCCCAGTACTTGCCGGAGATCACCGGCCGGAGGTTGGGCTTCCGCACGGCTTCGACGAGCGCCGCGTCGACGCCCTTCGCGTGCATGTCGATCTCGAGCGGACGGCCCACCTCTGACGCGGCGGTGAACATCGCGTCCCAGAAGCGCTCGTGGCCCTCCTCGTGGATCCCGCCCTCGTGATGGACGCGGAACGTGATGCCGTCGATCTCCGGGACGGTCTCGAGCAGCAGGCGGAGCGCGTCGGCCGAGTACGAGGCGTGGTTCTCCTCGCTGACACCGAGGATGGGGAACTCGTGCGGGGAGTCGAAGCCGAAGTCGTAGGCGTGGTTCCAGAGCCCGAGCTGGAAGTGCATGCCGCGCCGCTTGACCTCACGCGCGATGAACGCGAGCGAGTCGAGGTTCCTCGCTCGTTCGACAGCGTCGACCCCCTGCGCTCGCACCTGGTGGCCCGGGACCTCGAGCAGGAAGGGGTACGCGAAGCACAGGTAGTTGTCGGTCGCGGTGCGGCTCTCCCAGCCGGTGCCGTAGTTGTACTGCATGCCGAGAGCGAGCTGGAAGCGATTGAAGCGCTGCAGGGCCAGGTGGTCGAGGTACTCGCCCCAGAAGCGACGGTCGTGGAACCACGGGGTGTCCTCGTGCACGCTCGAGAAGTTGCGCTGGATGCCCCGCACCGGTACCGCGGGACGATCGACGACGAGCTCGCCGATCGGCAGTCCGGCGGCTCCTCGAGCGCGCAGCCGCTCGGCCACCTCGGTGAGCGCGTACGCGCGTCCGCGGTCGTCCGCGGCGGCGATCACGACGCGCCGCGCCTCGTCGGCCCCCGCCTCGGTGCGGAAGGCGTGGGACTCTGCTCCGGTCGGCGTGCGCTCGGGAGCCGCGGGATCGTCCACGTCGACGACCGCGACCTCGATCGGCGTCCGGTGCGCGTCGACGCGGTCGGGCCTGGCAGTCGCGGCCTCCCGGAGCACACCGGTCGCCCAGGCGACGGGCGGCGCCGAGAGGAGGCGATCGTCGCCGTGGATCGTGAGCCAGTCCCCGTGTGCGAGCATGCGTGCCTCGTCTCCTTCGGAAGTCGATGTCATCTCTAGCCGTTCGCGACCGAGTGGCGGGGCGGGAGTGTCGCGCCCCGCCACTCGAGGGTGATCAGTCCGCGACCTCGAAGACGCGGATGGTCGGGAGCACGTTCGAGCCGTCGCCCAGGTACCGGACGTCGGTCGAGGTGACGAGCGTGGATCCGGTGTACATGAGCGGGGCGAAGAGCGCCTGCTCGGTCGTGTAGCGGCCGACCTCGGCCATGGCGGCGTCCTGCTCGTCGGGGTCGAGCGTGGTGCTCACGGCGTGCTCGAGCTCCTCCAGCTCGGGCGAGGTCCACTCGAACGGGTTCTGCGAGTTGCTGTGCAGCTGGCGCTGGATCTCTCGCGGTGCGATCGGCTCGCTGCTCACGATGAACATGTACATCGGGAACTCGCGCGCGATCACCGAAGCGGTGGCGTTCTGCGCGGGCGTGGGG
>JAPSIU010000508.1 GCA_031178565.1 Leucobacter sp.
GCGTCGCCACGCCGTCTCCGTCTTCCGCCGCTGCCGGTCACCGTGGCGGTCGTGCTGCTCGCGCTCGGGTTCGTGCTGGGGATGCTGGGCTTCGGCAGCGGAGACACGCGCGATCCGGTGCCGTTCCGAATCGGCTCGGTCGTCGCGGTGGCGGCGGGACTGGTCGTGCTGCTGGTGCGCCGCCGACGCCGGCGGCGCTGAGCCGCCCCGCGGGGGACCTATCCCGCGAGCGCGTGCTCGTCGAAGGTGCTTCGCATCCGCGCGGATCGACGGATCCCGTTCGGAGTGCTCTTGAACTCCTGCTCGAGCGCGCGCCGCAGAGTCATCGAGGAGCTGAATCCGGCCTCACTCGCGATCTGACCGACACTGAGCATGGTGTGGCTGTCCGTCTCGAGAAGGGCGCGGGCTCGACGCGCGCGCTGCCGGCGTATCTCGGCGGCGATGCTGTTGCCCGCTTCGGCGAACACCGTCTGCAGGCGCCGGAGCGAAACGCCGGATTCGCGCGCCACTGCTGCGGGGGTGAGCAGGCGGTCGTGGCACTGTTGTGCGATCATGGCTTTCCCGCGCGCGTACAGGCCGGCATCTGCAGAGCCGTTCCCGGCCGGAACACCCGTGCGGTCGAGGAGGACCGCACCTCCCATCTCCGCCACCAACTGCTCGATCGCGTACTGCTCGGCGGACGACATCGTCTCATCGACTGCCAGGACCGCTTCCGCGAAGTGCTGCAAAGCGCGATCCAAGAGTCGTCGCTCCGCGTAAAGGCACGTCTCCGACGGAAGAGTTGGGAGCAGGGGGAAGAGGGTCGAGGTCGGAACCAGAACGGCGGTCGCTCGCCATCGGCTGCCGAAGCGGATGCGCCGCACTGCACCTCGCGGTGCCAGCAGGAAGGCGCTTCTGGGCTCTTCCTCCGTCGAAGCGTCGGTTGGCGCGGGGGTCGTCGCCCTCGACGAGAGGAAGACGAAGGCCGCGTGGTCGGGACGGACTGTCGCCGTGTCGACCAAGAGCTCGCTCGCCTCGTCGCTCTCGATGGTGAGCAGCATCCCGTCTCCCGCGAGCCGCTCGCGCGCGCGTGCAGGCAAGCCACCACGGATTCGAAAACCCCGAGCGGCGAGCTCCCGTTCGGTCAAGCTCCGTACTGGCTGATCGGTCACAATGCCCCCGCACGTCACGTCAGGAAGACGCTAACGACGGCGATCGCGGGCTGCTCGCACACCCTGTGGACTTCACCCCAAGGGCTCACCCTGTCGACAGAGAGCAGCGAGTCGCCGCGTCATACGCAGCTGAGCTCGGGTGGCGCATGACGACCGCGCCCGACAGGGTCCCGGCGCCGCGATCGTCGCCCGGTTGCCGTCGAGCCCGACCGTGGTCGTCATGCGTGCCGGGGTTCGTGCCGCTCAGCGACCCAGCTTCTCGGCGCACGCGACGCAGTGCAGGGCGAACGGACGCACCTCGAGCCGCGCCGACGGGATGGGTCGGCCGCAGTTCGCGCAGACGCCGTAGGTGCCGGCATCCATCCGAGCGATCGCGTCGTCGACCTGACGCGATTCGGATGCAGCCGCCTCGGCGAGTCCCGTCAGGCGGGACCACTCGGACGACAGCGTGACGCCCTCGGGGTCGTGCTCGTCGTCATCGTTCGCGCTACCGCGGCGGTGCTCGAGGAACTCACGCACGACCGCGAGGGCTCGAACGATG
>JAPSIU010000509.1 GCA_031178565.1 Leucobacter sp.
GAGGCCGCTCCGTGGGTCGATCACGGTCGGAGGTTCGCAAGCCGTCGCATCGGCGGCGAAGAAGGACATCGGCTACGTGACGGACCCGCCCCACCTCTTCGAGGAGCTCACGCCGGGAGAGCATCTGGAGCTCGCCCGGTCGCTGTGGGCCGCGGCGAAGATCGGGACGGGCGGAGGAGAGCTGAGTGGTCGCATCCTCGACAGGACGCCGGACCTGCCTGCTGCGATGCTGTCCCTCGGTCAGCGCAAGCGCCTCGGCATCGCGCTCGCGCTTCTCCATGCGCCCGCGTTGTGGGTTCTCGATGAACCCTTCAACGGACTCGACGCATCCAGCGTCTCCGTGCTGCGAGACCTCCTCACCGGTCACCTCGCTCGGGGCGGTGCAGTGGTGTGCGCCACCCATGATGTGGACGCGCTCGAGGCGATCGAACCGCGAGTCCTCGACCTGGGCGACGGGGCGTCGAGGCCGGCTTCCGGCACGACCCCGTAGCGTGGAGGCATGGTGGATGCCCGAGAGCTCTCAGACCTGGCCGCCGAGATCGCCCGCGAGGCCGGTGAGCTCGCGCGTCGGCGGCGCGGTGAGGGCGTCGCGATCGCCGCGACCAAGTCCGCGCTCGCCGACATCGTCACCGAGGCCGACCGCGAGGTCGAGCTCCTCATCCGCGATCGCATCGCGCAGGCCCGACCCGACGACGGCTTCCTCGGTGAGGAGTCCGGCGCCGAGCGAGGTGCGAGCGGGCTGACCTGGGTCGTCGATCCCATCGACGGCACGGTCAACTACGCCTACGGCATCCCGCACTACGCCGTGAGCATCGCGGTCGTCGAGGGCGAGCCCGACCCGCAGGCGTGGGATGCGCTCGCGGCGGCCGTGTTCTCACCGGTCGTCGGCGAGATGTTCCGGGCGGCCGTGGGTGAGGGCGCATGGCTGGGTGCGGCGCGTCTCGCCGTGTCCGAGCCGACGGATGCCGGCGCCCTCCTGGCGACCGGATTCGGTTACGACCCGGCCACGCACGCGGGGGACCTGGCCCGTCTGGGCCGCATCATGCCTGTGGCCCGCGACATCCGCCGCGCCGGTGCCGCTTCGCTCGACCTCGCCTACGTCGCGGCGGGGCGACTCGACGGTTATGTCGAGCGCGGGCTGCAGCCGTGGGACCACGCCGCCGGGGCGCTTCTGGTCAGTGAGGCCGGGGGAGTCGTGACCGGCATGCCGGGCGAGCGGCCGGGGCGCACCATGACCATCGCGGCCTCTCCCTCGCTTCACAGCCGCCTCGCGGAGCGGGTTTTCCACGAAAGCTGACGCGTGGATCGCATTCTCAGCCGCATCTGGCTAGTGTTTATCCGTTCGTTATCTTCGGAACCCGATCCGAGGGCACGGACATCACCCGGAATGTATCCGTCGCGCACGAGCGCGCGCTGTTTTCGAGAGCCTGCGATTTGACTTCTGAGACCACCCCCACTGAGGCCGCGTCCTCGCGTCCCTCGACCGGGCAGTCCGCTTCGGCGACGGGTCTCACGCGGGCACAGTGGCGGCGTCTCGCCGCAGAGGCGGAGCTGGCTGCGAAGATGGCCGCCGTTCCCGCCGCGGACATCGTCACCACCGACCAGCCGTTCGAGCCCGCGAACGAGGTTCCGACCGCCGCGCCCGAGACGGTCGCGGACGAGTCCGCTCAGACCTCCGCCAGCTCGACAGCG
>JAPSIU010000510.1 GCA_031178565.1 Leucobacter sp.
CGGCTGCGGGCGACTATACGGCGGCTCGCGGCCTGTGCAGCAGATGCGCCGCGTGCCGCTTCGATCACGTGCAGGAACAGGTCGATGCTTGCCGCGAAGCCGGCACCCGTCGCGACGTCGCCGTGATCGACGAAAAGCATGTTTGGGATGAGGTCGATCTCGGGGAACTGTGCTCGGAACGTCCGCTCGTGATCCCAGCGCGTCGTCGCTGCCCGCCCGTCTGGGCGTGGCCTTCTCGCAACTGACACAGTGAGGGTGACATTCCGCCCGCGACCGGGCGGATCGTGGCAGCTTCTTCGGACACCTGAAGGACGAGCTCTACTGCAACACCACGTTCCTCACCACCGACACCCTGATCACCGCGATCGACGCCTATATCGCCTGGTTCAACAACGACCGCGGCCACTCAACGCTCAAGGGCCTGAGCCCGGTGCAATACCGGACCCAGGCCCTTGCCGCTTAGCCCCTACAATCCCCATTGGCCAGTCCAACTACTGGGGACCAGTTCAGGTGTTGGGGCGGTCTTCGTCATCTCCGCGAGCAGCGCGTTCAGGCGGCGGCGACGAATCGTCCGTCAGTGCATCGCTCGAGACTCTGCGGCGTCGCCAGCCGCGAGCGGATCCGCGAAGAACGCGCGGCGGGCGGCCACCAGGGCGCCGAGCGCCACGATCTCGGCGCCGGCAGCTCCGGCCAAGACGGGGACTCGCTCGGAGCCGACCGTCTCTGGGGCGATCCATGGAGCCAGCGCGGACCCCTCCCCTGAGAGCACGATGATGTCGGGGTTGAGCAATGCCGCCACCACGCTGCCGAGGCGATCCATCGTCTCGCGCGCCGTCCGGAGCACGGCCCCGACGCGATCGTCTTCCTCAGCCGCGCGCCGAGCCAGATCCGCAGCGTAGCTGGCGGGACCTCTCCGCTCGAGCAGCTCCCGCTCGCCCAATTTCGAGGCGAGATGAAGAACCGAAAGCGACATCTCCGCGCACCCACGCAGGCCGCAGGAGCACGACTCGCCCTCGGGATCCAGCGGAGTATGCCCGAAACCGGGCGCGTCCTCGGCGCGCAGGAGCAGCTTGCCGTCGATGATCGCGCTGCCGCCGAGACCGCGGGTGAGCAGGAAGACTGCGGCGTTGCGGTAACCGCGAGCTGCGCCCTCCGCGTGCTCGGCCAGGGCGGCGTAGCTTCCGTCGTTGCCGACCAGAGGCCGCGCGTACCCTTGAAGCATCGTGGGGGAGACGAGGTCGTCGAGGCTCGTACCCTCCCACTCGAGGGGGGCAGAGATCAGGCGACCGGATCGCCGGCCCCCAGGGAACGCGATCGCGATGCGCGGGGACCGGCGGTTGGGGCTGCGGGTCCCCGCGACCTCTCCCACCGTCGCGGCGATGGCATCGGCGGCAGACTCCGGGTCCACCGGATGCTCGAACAGGCGCTGGGCGCGCCCAAGCTCGCGCCCCCGCAGCGTCGTCGCACTCGCCTCGATGCGCGAGCGTGTGATGGTCACGCCGATGAGGTCGGGGCGGTCATCGGCCAGTTCCAGTGAACGCCGAGGGCGGCCGCGACCGCGTGAGAGCTCCGGAGCGACCTCGACCAGAATCTCGGCGTCAACGAGCTCGTTCACGAGGGAACTGACGGCTCCCGCGGTGACGGGCCTCGCCACGGGAGCCGTCAGTTCCCTCGTGAACGAG
>JAPSIU010000511.1 GCA_031178565.1 Leucobacter sp.
GACCCCGAGAGGGTCGCCTACCTCGACGACTGGCAGCGCGCTGCGGACTACCTCGCGGAGATCGCCCGCCCGGGCGATGTGATGGTGACGATGAGCTGCGGAACGGTGTACCAGATCATCCCGCAGTTGGTCGCGGCGCTGCGCGGACGCTTCGAGGCGCTGGGACAGTGAACCCGGGACAGTGAAGCGGCGAGACCGATGAGAAGACCGAGCGGATTCGATCGGGAGCGGCGGGATCCGCGCCCGGAACCCGAGCGCGTCGTGACGAGGGCGGAATCCGCGGCGGGCGCGCCCGATGCCCCGCCCGAGTCCGAAGACGGGCTCGCGCCCACGATCGACCTGAGCGAGGTGCGGGAGTCCAGGGAGCAGGACGACGGCGACGCGATCCCCCCGCACGGCGACGCAGCCGGAAGCGCTCCGGGCGCCGCCGTGGAGACGAGGGGAACCGGGACGCGTCCGTCGCCGCTCGCCCGCCTGAGGGCGGCTCGAGACGCCGACCCGGTGCGCGCGGCGGAACGGCGCGTCCGCGACGCGGGGCGACAGCGGAAGGCGCGCCAGCGGAGCGAGCGCCGCCGCTTCGTCGCGCACTCGCGCGCTCGCCGCCGCAACTGGCTCATCGCCGCCGGCGCGGTGGTCGCGCTCGCGCTGTTCGTCGTCGCGGGTGTGTTCACGCCGCTCATGGCGGTGCGCGAGGTGCGGGTCGTCGGCGCCGTGAGCGTCAACGCGGCCGAGGTCGAGGCGGCGCTCGCGCGCTTCGACGGCGTGCCGCTCGCCCTGGTGGGCGACGGGGAGGTGCACCGTGCGCTCGAGCCGTTCCCGCTCATCCAGCGCTACGCGATCGAGCGGGTTCCGCCGCACACGCTCACGGTGCGGATCGAGGAGCGGGTGCCGGTGATCTCGCTCGAGCGCGACGGGGCGTATCACCTCTACGACGCCGCGGGTGTGCTGCTCGGGACAGCCGAGGCGCCGCCTCCGGGCGTCCCGTCAGGAGGAGGCGCGCTCACCGATCTCTCCTCCGAAGCGTTCCGCGCGGCCTCGCGCGTGCTGCGGGACATGCCGGCCGAGCTGCGGATGCAGGTCGCGACGGTGTCGGCCTCGAGCGGGCAGAACGTCACGCTCGTGCTCACGAGCGGCGTCGAGGTCGTGTGGGGCGACTCCGAGCAGACCCGCCGCAAGGCCGTCGTGCTCAGCGCGATACTCGCCTCGCTCGGGGACCGGCCCGTGCAGCACGTCGACGTCTCCTCGTCCGAGGCGCCCGTCTTCCGATAGGCGTCGATCCGTGCGCGTGCGCACCCGTATGTGCACCGCCTCCGGCGTGTCTGCGGCGTGGGGAGCCCGCTGGCGCATACCTTGGTGCGCAGGAAATGTATACGGCAATACTAACTTTGAACTTCAGGTAGAAGTTGAAGGTTGGGGCGGAGGATCCAGGTGTCAACGAACCAGAACTACCTCGCGGTGATCAAGGTCGTCGGTGTCGGCGGCGGTGGTGTCAACGCCGTCAACCGGATGATCGAGCTGGGGCTGCGAGGAGTCGAGTTCATCGCCGTCAACACCGATGCTCAGGCTCTGCTCCTGAGCGACGCCGACGTCAAGCTCGACGTCGGTCGCGAGCTCACGCGCGGCCTCGGAGCCGGAGCCGACCCCGAGGTCGGCCGCCGCGCCGCGGAGGATCACGCCGACG
>JAPSIU010000512.1 GCA_031178565.1 Leucobacter sp.
CCTTCTGCGGGAAGAGCCAGAAGCAGGTGCAGCAGCTCATCGCCGGACCCGGCGTCTACATCTGCGACGAGTGCGTCGAGCTCTGCAACGAGATCATCGAGGAGCGACTCGCCGAAGCCGGAGAGTCCGAGACCGGTGAGTTCGAGCTGCCGAAGCCGAAGGAGATCTTCGCCTTCCTCGAGGAGTACGTCATCGGCCAGGATGCCGCGAAGAAGGCGCTCGCCGTCGCCGTGTACAACCACTACAAGCGCGTCCGCGCCCGCACCACGCTCACCTCGGCCGACCACGCTCGCGACGACGTCGAGATCGCGAAGTCCAACATCCTGCTGATCGGGCCGACCGGTTGCGGCAAGACCTACCTCGCCCAGACGCTCGCGAAGCAGCTCAACGTTCCGTTCGCCGTGGCCGACGCCACGGCGCTCACCGAGGCCGGGTACGTCGGTGAAGACGTCGAGAACATCCTCCTGAAGCTCATCCAGGCGGCCGACTACGACGTCAAGCGCGCCGAGACGGGGATCATCTACATCGACGAGGTCGACAAGATCGCTCGCAAGGCCGAGAACCCCTCGATCACCCGCGACGTGTCGGGCGAGGGCGTGCAGCAGGCGCTGCTCAAGATCCTCGAGGGCACGGTCGCCTCCGTGCCGCCGCAGGGCGGTCGGAAGCACCCGCATCAGGAGTTCATCCAGATCGACACGACGAACGTGCTCTTCATCGTCGCCGGAGCCTTCGCCGGACTGGAGGACATCATCTCCTCCAGGGCGGGCAAGCGCGGCATCGGCTTCGGCGCGCCGCTGCACTCCAAAGAGGCCGAGCTCGACATCTTCAGCGAAGTGCTGCCCGAAGACCTCCACAAGTTCGGTCTCATTCCCGAATTCATCGGTCGCCTCCCCGTCGTCGCGACGGTCACGCCCCTCGATCGTGACGCGCTCATGGAGATCCTCACCGTGCCGCGCAACGCGCTCGTGCGGCAGTACCAGCGCATGTTCGAGCTCGATGGGGTCGAGCTCGACTTCGAGCAGGCGGCACTCGAGGCGATCGCCGATCTCGCGGTACTCCGGCAGACGGGCGCCCGTGGCCTTCGCGCGATCATGGAGGAGGTGCTCGGACCGATCATGTTCGAGGTGCCGTCCTCCACGGGCGTGGCTCGCGTCGTCGTCACGAAGGCGGCGGTGCTCGACAACGCCGCACCGACCATCGTGCCGCACAAGCCTCGTCGCGCCGAGAAGTCGGCCTGATCGCGCTGCCGCGGCCGGGTGCCTCGGGCCGCTAGTCGAAGACCCGGAGCAGCTGCCAACGCGAACCGTCGTGCTCGACGTCGAAGACGTGGGTCTCGCCGTCGTCGCTGCTCGCCTGGAACCGCCACCCCGAGATCGAGAGCGGCACCCGGCCGGGGGAGACGTCGTGTCCTGAGAACGGACTCCACCAGTCGCAGGGTCCGACGAGTGCGGTCGGCGTATCGCTCACCCGGAACCGTCGCGCCCGCCACACGAGGCGTACCGGTTCGCCGGCGTCGCTGGTCCAGACTTCGACGACCTCTCGCACCCGTGGCATGCGACCCTCCAACGGACGTTCGAACCTATGTTCGAATCGTACCACCGGAGGGAGCGAGCAGAACCCGCGATGGATCGAGATGTCCGCGCTCGCGCGTGGCGGAGGCGCCTCGAAGGTCGCTCAG
>JAPSIU010000143.1 GCA_031178565.1 Leucobacter sp.
CAACTCGATCTATTCGGAGGTGGGAATCAATGAACTGCTTGCGCAATAAAACATTCATGTATAACTTATTTAGTACCTCCTACTCGACGATACGGGCGGGGGCACGTTCGACGAAGGAGTACGGATGACTGGACCGACCGCGCAGGAGGCTGCGCCGTATCTCGACATCGCATCGCCCGACTTCGCGATGAACTCGGAGGCGGTGCGCGACGCCAGGGCGCGCAGCTGGTACGCGAGAACCAACTACGGCTACGGGGTGCTGCGCTACAAGGAGGTCACCGAGCTGCTGAAGCACCCGAGCCTGAACCAGGGAAGCGCGAAGTGGCCGGACCACCACGGCGTGCACTCGGGCGTCTTCCACGAGTGGTGGTCGAAGAACCTGCTCGTGCTCGAGGGCGACGAGCACCACCGCATCCGGAGGCTGCTCAACCCGGCCTTCTCGCCGACCGTCGCCCGGCGGCTGGAACCCGAGTTCGCCGAGATCGCGAACGAGCTCATCGCCCTGATGAAGGAGAAGCACGCCCGAGGCGAGCAGATCGAGTTCGTCGCCGACTTCGCCGAGCCGTTCGCGACCCGGGCGCTCTGCGCGATGATGGGCCTCGACCACGGGCACTGGCCGTTCATCGCATCGCGCGCGAATACCGTCGGCTACGCGCTCAGCGTCTCCATCAAGGAGGACATCGAGCGGATCGACGTCGCCGTGCAGGAGCTCTACGACTTCGTCGAGCGGCTCATCGAGGAACGCCGAGCGGATCCCGGCGAGGACGTGGTCTCACGGCTCGTGCAGTTCTCCCAGGCGGGGGACAAGCTGAGCGACGCCGAACTCCGCAACGCGCTCGTGCTCATGCTCTTCGGCGGCATGGACACGACGCGAAACCAGCTGGGCCTGATCCTGCAGACCTTCATGCGCAACCCGGAGCAGTGGGAGCTGCTGGCCGAGCAGCCCGAGACCTACACCAAACCGGCTCTCGAGGAGGCGCTGCGGGTCAACCCCACCACGCGCTGGGTCACCCGAGAGGCCAACGAGGACTTCGAGTTCAACGGCCTCGAGATCGCGAAGGGCACGACCGTGCACCTCTTCACGATGTCGAGCGGAACAGATCCCGAGGCGTTCCCGGATCCAGAGATCGACCTCCGCGCCGAGAGCCGCAAGCAGCACCACACCTTCGGCGGCGGCGTGCACCACTGCCTCGGCCATTACATCGCCCGAGCGGACATGAGCGTCGCGCTTCCGCTGCTCGCGCAGAGCTTCACCGGCATCTCCTGCCCGGGCGGCGACGAGTGGCTGCCCGACTCGGGCAACCACGGCCCGGTGCGCCTGCCCATCGACTTCTCCGTGCGCTGACGCGCCGCCCGAGAGACCTTCCGAAGACGAAAGGAAACCCATGTCCGACCTCAAGACGGGCGGGCGCTTCGGCGCCGCCCTCCGCGAGCTCCTCGCCGATACCTCGGCGTTCTCGCGGCACCGGGAGGCGAACCTCCGCCCAGAGACCGTGGACGTGCTCGGCGCGAAGATCCGCGAGAGCGGCGTGAAGTACATCTACTACATGCTCCCGACGCTCGGCAGCCGCACGGTGGCGAAGGTGGTGCCCGCGGAGCACTACGAGCGGATGCTCCGCAAGGGGATCGCCTTCCACCGCACGGCGCTGACCGATCTGCAGACGAGCCGCGAGGGCGAGCTCATCGGGGGCGGCGTCGAGGCGCACGAGTTCTGGGGTCTTCCCGAGCCCGAGACCTTCCAGGTGCTGCCCTGGGACACGGAGGTGGGACGGATCTTCTGCGCCGCCTACGATCCTCCCCACCTGGGCGAGGACGGCGGCCGGATGATCCCGCTCGACACCCGGGCTCTCTTCCGAGCGGCCCACCGCGGCTTCACCGAGCGCACCGGTCTCGAACTGCGCAGCGGCCTCGAGCCCGAGATGACCTGGACCGGCCCCGGCATCGAGGTGGTCGCGAAGGAGGATCAGAGCCCCGCCTACCAGGTCGAGAACCTCGAGAAGATGCGCCCCGTCTTCAAGAAGGTCATCAGCTACGCCCAGGCGCTCGACTTCAACATGATCCAGGGCGACTACGAGGACGACGGGCAGATCGAGCTGAACTGGGAGTACGACCGGGCCGAACTCACGGCCGAGCGCATGACCACGTACCGTCAGATCTGCAAGCAGGTGGCTCGAGAGCTCGGTCTGCAGGCGAGCTTCATGGCGAAGCCCTACAACGGCAAGATGGGGAACGGCTGCCATCACAACCTCAGCCTGTGGCGCGCCGGCGCCGACGGCGACGAGAACGTCATCGAGGACGGCCGCGTCGAGCTGCACGCGACCGAGACCGCCAGGTGCGCGATCGCCGGGATGCTCCTGCACACCCCCGGTTCCATGCTCGTGATGGGTTCGACCGTGAACTCCTACAAGCGGTACTGGGATGCGGGGCAGTTCGCCCCCTCCGGCGCGGACTGGGGGCTCGACACCCGCGGGGTCGCGATCCGGATCTCGGCGAACGGACGCATGGAGTACCGGCTTCCGGACGCGAGCGTGAACCCCTACCTCTCGCACCTCTACCTCCTCGCCGCGATCGAGCACGGGCTCGAAGCGGGGCTGGAGCCGGGTGATCCGGGGCAGCCGAGCGAGGTGCTGCGCGACGTCGTCGTGCCGAACACGCTCGGAGCCGCGATCGAGGCGTTCGAGGCGGACGACTATCTCATGGGAGCGATGCCCGAGGAGCTCACGAGGATCTTCCTGCAGCTCAAGCGGGACGAGTGGGCCCGCTACTGTGGACAGATCACGCAGTGGGAGTTCGATCAGTACTGGGAGGCGATTCCGTGAGCACCATCAACGATATCGACAGCGGCACGCGCGTCATCCGTCTGGCGTGCATCGACTCCGAGGCGCCGCCGCTGTTCTCGAAGAGCCCGGACGGCCGCACCCGGAGCGGGTACGAGCCGGAGGCGGCGGCGCTCGTCGCCGAGCGCATCGGGGCCCGGATCGAGTGGGTCATGCTGCCGTGGGAGGACATGATCCCCGCGGTGCGCGCGGGCGACGCGGACGCGGTGTGGTGCGGCCAGGGCATGACGGAGGAGCGGGCCGCCCTCGTCGACTTCACGCGCCCGTACGCGGTCTTCAACGAGACGCTCGTCGTGCGCGCCGGCGATCCCGCCCGCTCCGCCGATGAACTCGACGGATACCGGATCGGCGCGATCGCGAACTCGACCAATATGAAGCTCGCCGAGACCTTCCCCGGCGTCGAGCTCGTGAGCTTCGGCGCGAGCGACGACGTCTTCGGCGACATGATCGAGGCGACGCGCTCGGGCGCCATCGACGGCTTCGTCGACGACGACGTCGTCATGATCCCGCTGGCGCAGGAGGATCCCGACTTCGCGGAGGCCTTCACCGTGCCGACGGGCAATCGCTGGGGCATCGGTGTCGCGCCCGGAGACGACGGGTTGCGCGACGAGATCGACGCGGCGCTCGCGCAGGTCGTCGAGGACGGCTCGCTGGAGCGGGTGTGGAAGCGGTGGATGCCGCTGCTGCCCTTCCCGCTGGGGGAGGATCGAGGGCGGTGAGCACTCCACGCATCGGCGTCACCGGGATGTGGTCGAACAGCATCCACGGGCTGCGCTTCGACGGAAGCGCCGTCGCATCCGCCGTGCTGCGCTCCGTGATCCGCGCGGGCGGGGAGCCGCTCGCGCTCTTCGCCGAGTCGGCGCTGACCGCCGAGGAGCGCCTGCGAGGCCTCGACGGCCTCCTCGTGCCGGGCGGGTCGGACGTGGATCCGCGCCGCTACGCACAGGAGCCCGTCGCGGCGACCGCCGTCGCCGATTTCCCGTTGCAGGATCAGTTCGAGGCCGACATGATGACGGCCGCGATCCGGCTCGGGATCCCCGTGCTCGCGATCTGCCGGGGGTTCCAGCTGCTGAACGTGGAGCAGGGCGGTACGCTCGTGCAGGATCTGCCGGCGGAAAGCCCCCATCGGAACGATGTGCATGTCGTGTCGATCGAGCCGGACTCAGCGCTCGCCGCGGCGCTCGGCGTGGCCGAGCTCCCGGTCTCCTCGTACCACCATCAGGCCGTCGACCGCGTCGGATCCGGTCTGCGGGTCGTCGGGAGAGCACCGGACGGGATCGTGGAGGCGCTCGAGGTCGACGGCGCCGAGCTGCTGGCGGTGCAGTGGCACCCCGAGGACACGGCGGGAAGCGACGCCCGCCAGCACGCGCTGTTCCGCTGGCTGGTGGACCGGTCGCGCGTCCGCTCGGGGGCGGAGGTGCCGGCGTGAGCGCGACGCGTGTGCTCGTCGTCGAGCACCAGGGCAACGCGGGGCTCGGTCTCTTCGGGGAGCGCCTCGCTGGGAGCGGCGTCGAGCTCGTCGTCGTGGGCCCCGACACCGGATCTCCCGTGCCCGAATCGCTCGACGGAATCGACGCGCTCCTCGTGCTCGGGGGCGCGATGGGCCCGGACGACGACGACCGCGCCCCCTGGCTGCCCGCGACGCGACGGCTGCTCTCGAGCGGTGTCGAGCGAGGGATCCCGACGCTCGGGATCTGCCTCGGCGCTCAGTTGCTCGCGACGGCCACGGGCGGGCACGTGCGCTCCATGCCGCAGGGTCCGGAGGTCGGGCTGTGCGCGGTCCGCTTCGAAGCGGACGCCGCGACCGACCCGCTGTTCGGCGGCGTCGCGGATCTCGGGGACGACGGGGTGCCGGTCGTGCAGTGGCACTGGCTCGAGGCCGACGAGCTTCCCGGCTCCGCGAGTGTGCTCGCCTCGAGCGGCGCCTGCGGCAATCAGGTGTTCAGGATCGGAGACCGCGCCTGGGGCGTGCAGTTCCATCCCGAGGCGCTCGGCGCGACCGCGGCCGACTGGGCCGTCGAGGACCGTCAGGGACTCGTCGAGCTCGGCCTGGAGGAGGACTCCGTGGTCGGAGAGGTGCGCGCGGCCGAGGCTCGGCTCCGCGAGATCTGGGGCGGTCTCGCCGACCGCTTCGCGGCTCTCGCGCGGGAGGGAGCGCGCGAGACGACGGATGCGGGCCGCCGACTGCGGGATCAGTCGCGCGCGTAGAGCAGTTGCACCCCGGCGGAGGGCGCGCTCGCGCTCGCGCGCGCGTAGCCCTCGATCGTCTCGGGGATCCAGTCGCCGGGCAGGAAGCGCGAGGTGTTGCCGAACATCACGTTGCCGTGCCGACTCACGAGCGCGGCCTCGACGGGGCAGTCGAGCAGCATCGGCAGCAGCTCGTTCTCGAGGTCCCTGAGCTGGATGTCGTTGCCGACGGCCCCAACTCTCCGGCCGTCGAGCTCGGCGGGCACCGTGAGCGTGAGCACGTAGGCCTCCACCCCGAGGTAGTCGATGTAGGGGCCGGCGAGCGCCGGCGCCCCCTCGTCGAAGGCCCGTACGAACCACTCGAGGTGCTCGTAGTCGTAGTACCGGTCGGCGCCCGGCACGACGCCGAAGGAGTATCGGGCGAAGCGGGTCTCGTCCTCGCGCACCCACCACTCGAGGTGACCGTTCTCGGTGCCGAGCGCGGTGTGGGCGAAGATGAGCCCGCAGCCGTCGATCGCGGCGTCCTCCGCCAGGAAGCGCACGGCCAGCGCCTTGAGCCTCCGTCGCACGGAGTCGCTGATCTCGATGTTGCCCCGCGCGTCGAGGTTCAGCGCGGCGACCATCTCCTCCGACAGCACCCGGAGACGGTCGAAGCGCTCGTCGAACCAGGCGCGCAGCGCGGTCCGCGCCTCCTCGACCGCGGGGTTCGCGCGCGCGGCCGTCACGAGGCTGCTCCCGGATCGGCTTCCGCACGCGTCTCCGCCCCGAGGGCGAGCTTGCCGTCGATGATGAGCCTCATGTTGCCCCGGACGTGCTCGACGGCGAGCCGTCCCGCCTCATCGGCCCTGCGCTGCTCGATCGCCATGATGAGCGCGAGGTGCTCCGTGAAGGCGTGCTGGGACGATGCGCGGCAGATCTCGTCGCACCAGAGGAACGGCGCGAGCTCCGACTGCAGGCGCTGCTCGGCCGTGAGGAGTCGCTGCGACTGGCTCAGCACGGCGACCTCGAAGTGGAACCGACTGTCGGCCATCGACAGATCGTGCGTGCTCCGGGCCTCGCGCGCGCGGAAGGCGAGCTCGGCGAGTCTGGTCCGCTGATCGGGCGCCGTCCGCTCGGCCGCGAGCGACGCCGCCATGCCGGAGACGGCCGCGTGCTCGTCGAAGAAGTCCCGGAGCGCGGAGACGCTCGTCCGCCGCAGCGCCGTCCGCAGGGTCTCCGCGGAGGGGAACGGGGCCTGCACCACGAAGGTGCCTCCGTTGCGTCCGCGCCGCGTCTCCACGACGCCCTGCGCGCGGAGCGTCGCGAGCGCCTTGCGCAGCGTCGCCACCGCGATCCCGAACTGGCTCGCCAGCTCGGCCTCCGGCGGGAGCCGCTCGCCGACGCTGAGCATGCCCGCCGAGATCGCGGAGGAGATGCGCTGGGCGATCCCGCCGACCTGCTGGCCGGCGGGATCGCCCTCACCCCTTCCGCCCGGAGCGCTCAGAAGCGGCTTCTGCACGCGGGGATCCGCCTAAGCTCCGCTGTCGAACTGCAGCGCCCGCGCGATGAGCGCCTCCTGCTCGACCGCGTGCACCTTGGCGGAGCCCGTGGACGGCGCTGCGGACGCCGCGCGCGAGACCACTCGGATCCGGTCGTTCGCCAGCTGCTTCGAGAGTTCGAGCGAGATGAAGGGCCAGGCGCCCTGGTTCTCGGGCTCGTCCTGCACCCAGACGAGCTCCGCGCCCGAGTACTGCGAGAGCACCCGACCGAGCTGCGGCCCCGGGATCGGGTAGAACTGCTCGACCCGCACGAGCGCCACGCGCGGATCCGGGTTCTTCTCGAGCGCCCCGCGCAGGTCGTAGTAGGTCTTGCCCGAGACGAGGATCACGCGCTCGATGCGCTTCGCGTCCTCGACCCGCGGGTCGTCGA
>JAPSIU010000006.1:0-9680 GCA_031178565.1 Leucobacter sp.
GCTTTCCCGTTCTCGCCCGCGGCCCGCGCAAACCGTCTACAACCCGCGGTGGTTCGTCGGGTCCCCGCGTTTATGGGGGTGGGGCGAAGTGGTTAAGGCTTCCCGTCTGCGCAGCACTCACCCCCGGGCCCCGTTCCTCAGCGCAGGAAGTCGGAGACCACTCGGTTGAATTTCTGGTACGCGGTCTGGCAGAGCGAATGCCCGCCGAATTCCTCGGCCGTGAAGCGGATCCACGTGCAGTCCCGGATCGTCTGCTGCATCCAATCGTTGCTCTCGGGTGTGGTCGCGTGGGCGGCATCCCCCGTGAGCAGGAGGACGGGCCTGTCGATCCTCGGGAATACGCCGCGCCAGTCGTTCCAGATATGGTTCCTCACGAGTTCCGCGAGGAACTCGCGGCGCGGCCCGTCGAACACGGTCGGGTCCTTGAGCAGCTCGATCTTTTGCGCGTAGTCGCCCGGGATCTGCTCGATGATGTCATCCGTGACCACGAGATCCGGGGTATCCCAGTAGGAGGCGAGCAGCGGCCATCCTGCGTCGAAGTCGCTCCTGTAGATCCGCTTCACGAACCACGTGTCGATGATCTGGCCCGCGTGACGTCGCCGCTCCTCATAGGTCTCATACGGGTCGGCGATGATCATCGGAGGCTGATCGACGAAGACGAACTTCTCGACCCTCGACTGGCCGAAGAGATCGATGTACGCCCAAAGCACTGCCGCTCCCATCGACCATCCGAGCAGACTGACCTTCGGTGCGCCGATGAACTCGATGAACTCTCTGAGGTCCGCCGCGAGTCTCTGCACCGACCGCCCATGAGCAGGCGCGTCCGAGAGCCCATGCCCTCTCTGCTCGAGGATGTAGACCTTCCGGTCGGCGGAGAGTTCCGGCGCGTTGAGCGAATAGCACTCTGCTGCGCAGTCGAAGGCCGGCACCATGATCAGGGGGACGCCTCCCTCGCCCTTGTGCAGGTAACGCAGACGGGTTCCGTCTTCGCACACGAAATAGGCTTCCACGAAGCCCTCGAGCAACGGCTTCTCAGGTCCGATCACCACAGCGTTCATCAAACTGTCCTTTTCGATAGATGGTTTCCGAGAATCGCCGCCTCACTGGCGCCCGATCCGCGCGTACACGTCCGGCTTGATCCGCTTGTACAGGGCCGCGAGCGCGATCCCGCCGAAGAACACCACACCGAGGAAGATCATGAGCGTCGTGGAGAGCGCCTGCGAACCGCCGGTGAGCGCGTTGAAGTTCGTGATCGCGAGGTATGCGCAGATGCCGAGGCCGATCGCGGCAAGCACCGGGGCGATGACCCGCGGGACGAAGGAGAACTGGTCCCGGCCGTGTCGATGCAGGTATGCAAGGATCGCGAAGTTGCAGATGAACAGGACCACGATCAGCACAAGACTCGTCATCCCCAGCATCGCCGCGTAGAAGGCCGTCGGATCCACGTTGGCGAGGATCGCCGGGATGTTGACCGCCAGGCAGGCGAGGCTCGCCACGAGCGACGCGAGGTAGGGCGAGCCCTGCTTCGCGTGGACCTTGCTCAGCTGCTTCGGCAGGATCCCATCAGCTCCGAGGTTGAACAGGTATCGCGAGACGATGTTGTGCCCGGCAAGAATCACCGCGAAGGTGCTCGTGAACACGAGCGCCGAGGAGATGTCGAACAGCAGCTTCCCACCGAACGCCAGGAACGTCGCGTGCACCGTTCCCGTGGGATCCTCCGCTGACCGCGCGACGGCGTCGTCCATCCCCGCGGCGTTGATGAACGCCCACGAGGTGATCGCGTACAGGAGCGTCGCGAAGATGACGACCATGTACGTCGCAGCCGGCACTGTCCGAGAGGGATTCTTGACCTCGGAGCGGAACAGCGCCGTGATCTCGAAGCCCCCGAACATGCCGATCGCGAACAGCATCGCCATGGCGACGGATCCGCCTACCCAGTTGGAGGGCAGCAGCGGCTCGGCCGAAATGACTCCAGCGGCCCCGCCCTGGACGAACACGGAGATGTCGTAGATGACGATGACGAGCACCTCGAGCCCGAGGAACACGGTCAGCAGCGTTGCCGAAAGAGAGAACTTCAGCAGCCCGAGGACCCCGACGATCACCCACAGGATGATCCCCCAGACGTACCAAGGCAGCTCGGGGAGGCCGAGGGTGTCGTGGAAGAGCTGGTGGGAGACGATCCCGCCGAATGCGAAGGTACCGGAGTAGGCCGCGAAGTACCCGACGAGCGTGAGGAGGCCGGCTCCGAGACCGAGCTTCTTCCCTAATCCGGCCGTGATGTACGCGTAGAACGCACCGGGGTTCGGCAGGATCCTCGCCATCCGCGTGAATCCGATGGCGAACAGCCCGATGACGACACCCGCTGCGATGAAGGCGCCTGCTGCACCGATCCCGTTCCCGTATCCCACGATGATGGGGATCGCTGCGAATACGATCACCAGCGGGGCGTTCCAGGCCATCACGGTGAAGAACAGGTGGAACAAACCGAGGTTGCCCTTGAGTTCCGGCTGAGCTTCCACAGCCTCCTGCCTCGTTACGGCCATATGGATCGTCCTCTCTGACGAGTATCACTACTGATTTCATTAGAGAACCTAGGCGAGCCCGTAAACCGGCCACCTCGGCACTTTTCCAAACCGCGACCGCGCCCCCCGTCATTCGAACAACCGAAGCCCACAAGCCGGCGCGCTCCTCGATTCGTGCATTTGATGAGGCGCGCTCGGGATGTTCGTAAGATCGCCAAAGCTCCGCGCGTCCCGTCTGGATAGCTTCGAACAGCAGAGGCCCTGCGACCCAGCGTGCCGCTTCTCCATGCACCAAGATTCGGACGGCTATCCGTCAGAGGGGACGACCCATGCCTGCAACCGCACAGGAGACCCTGACGGGAGCCCCCGCGTCTGCGGGCGGAAGTCTGCTCGGCGGTTATCTCACGATGCTGCGAATCCGGGAGTTCGAACTCGCGGCGATAGAGGGGCACTCGCAGAAGCATGTACTGGGCACCCTCCACCCCTACATCGGGCAGGAAGCGATCGCCACCGGAATGTGCGCCCACCTTCGCCGGAACGACCTGCTGCTCTCGACGCACCGAGGCCACGGCCACTGCATCGCCAAGGGAGCCCCCGTCGGCCCCATGATGTCGGAGCTGTTCGGCCGGGAGAACGGCCTGTGCGGCGGCAAAGGCGGCTCCATGCACGTCGCGGACTTCGACGCGGGAATGCTCGGGGCGAACGGGGTGGTCGGGGCGAACATCGTGCTCGCCGCCGGTGCGGCTCACGAGATCAAGCGGCGTCGCGACGACCGAGTAGTCGTTTGCTTCTTCGGAGACGGGGCGATGAATCGCGGCCCGTTCCTGGAGGGTCTCAACTGGGCTCGCGTTTTCGATCTTCCGGCCATCTTCGTCTGCGAGGACAATCGGCACTCCGCGTCGACGCGGACGTCGACGATGACCGGTGGCGACGGCGCAGGCGCTCGCGCTCGCAGCATCGGACTGATGACCATCGAGGTGGACGGCAACTCCCTTCCCGACATGCTGGCCGCAGGCGAAGAAGCCGTCTCGATTGCGAGGGCGGGGGAAGGGCCGGTGTTCGTCCACGCGCGCACGTTCCGGCTCACCGGGCACACGGCTACCGACGCCGCCGCGTGGCGCGACTCCGAAGAGGTTGAGGAGCGTTGGTCCGCCGATCCCCTTCCGGCCACACGCGAGCTCCTCCTCTCGGTCGGATGCGATGAGGATGCATTGGCGGCCGAGGAGAACCGGGTGCGCGACGAGGTTCAAGCCGCGTACGACCAAGCGCTCGCGGCGCCCTACCCCCGGGCATCCCGAGCTTTCGAAGATGTACAAGACGTCGGCGACCCCCGGAACGGAGCCTTCTGATGGCATCGCTCATCACTGTGACCGCGGCCGAAGCATCGATCCTGGCACTCCGCGAGGAGTTCGAGCGGGACGAGGACGTCTGGGCGCTCGGCGAGGATATCGGCCGGGGCGGAGTCTTCGGCCAGTACGCGGGACTGCAGGACGAGTTCGGGCCGGAGCGCGTCGTGGACGCGCCGATCTCGGAGGCGGCGATCCTCGGCGCAGCGGTCGGCGCAGCCATGGTCGGGGCTCGACCCGTCGTCGAAATGCGCTTCAGCGATTTCGCACTCTGCGCCATGGACGAGATGATTAACCAGGCTGCAAAGGCGCGCTACATGTTCGGCGGCCAGGCCAGCGTACCCATCGTGGTGCGGGAACCGATCGGGCTCTGGCGCTCGGCAGCCGCCCAGCACTCGCAGTCGCTCGAGTCCTGGTATGCGCATGTTCCCGGGCTCATCGTCGTCTGCCCGTCCACCCCGGCTGATATTCGCGGGCTGCTCAAGGCCTCGATCCGCGCGAACGATCCGGTCGTCTTCATGGAGCACAAGGGGCACTGGCAGCAGCGGGGCGAAGTCGACCTCGACGATATGGAGCCGATGGAACTCGGCAAGGCCGCGGTGCGACGCGAGGGTGCCGATGTGACGATCGTCTCCTGGTCGGCTCAGGTGCACGTGGCACTGGATGCGGCCGAGCGACTCGCCGAGCGAGGCGTCGAAGCCGATGTCATCGACCTGCGCACCATCTTCCCGTGGGACAAGGACGCGGTGTCGGCGAGCGTTCGCAGGACCGGCCGCCTGCTGGTCGTGCACGAGTCGGTTGCCGTTGGAGGGTTCGGAGGAGAGATCGCGGCGTGGGTGGCGGAGCACGAGTTCCAGCACCTGCGCGCACCCGTGGCACGTCTCGGTGCACCGCGCATCCCTGTCGGCTACGCCCCGACCCTGGAGGACCAGATCCGAGTGACAGCGGACGACATCGTCGACCGCATCATCCGGATGACCAATGAAGGATAAGGAAGAACTGACGTCATGTATATCACTGCAGGTGAAGCACTCGCGCGGACCGTTGCGGCGTTCGAACCGGGTCTGATGCTGGGGATGGGCGGGTTTCAGCTGCTCCCGTTCTACGACGCGGCTCGTCGCCTCGGGCTCCCCCACCACCTGATCAACGACGAACGAGCCGCGATCTTCGCCGCGGACGCCTATGCCAAGGCGACGGGGCGCGTAGGCGTCGTCGACGCGACGCTCGGGCCGGGAGCCACCAACCTGGTCACCGGTCTCGTCGAATCGTTGAACGCCGGCGTGCCGATCGTCGCCATCGTGGGCGACACCCACCGCGACCACTCCTGGAAGAACATGACGCAGGAGTCGCGCCAGGTCGACATCCTGCGACCCGCGGTGAAGGAACTCCTCGACGTCACCACACCCTTGCGAGTTCCCGAACTCGTGAAGCGCGCCTTCGCGATCGCCACGAGCGGCCGTCCCGGCCCCGTCGTCATCAACATCCCCGAGAGCGTCACGCACGCCGAGTGGGAATACGATGAGTCTGAGTTCGAAGTGAATGGGGCGTTCGCCTCCATTCCCGCCTACCGCACCCGTCCCGATTCCGACAGCGTCCTGCGAGCGTCCCGACTCGTGGCGAGCGCCGAGCGGCCCGTCATCCTTGCCGGCGGTGGCATCCACCTGAGCCGAGCATGGGCGGAGCTCACCTCGTTCGCCGACGCCCTCAACATCCCCGTGGCCCACACGATGACCGGTAAGGGCGCCGTCAGCGATACCAACCCTCTCAGCGCCGGGCTCTTCGGACGATACGATCGCATCGCCAACAGCACGATCGAGCAATCCGATCTCGTCATCACGATCGGCTGCAAGCTCGGGGAGATCGCGACCAAACGCTACACGGTTCCGCCGGCGAATGCGCGGGTCATCCAGATCGACTCGGTGGCGGAGGAGATCGGCCGGACCCGTGAGATCGAGCTCGGCCTCTGGGGCGACGCCCGGGAGACCCTCGTCGCACTGCTCGAGGTGCTCGACGGGCAAGCCGCCGAGATCCGGCAGAGGAATGCCGCCTACGCGGCGACGATTCCCGAGAAGATGGCGGCCTGGAAGACCTCTGTGCGAGCGCGGCTCGAATCGGATGAGGTGCCGATCAACATGGCCCGCGCGCTCAACGAGATCAACGAGATCCTCCCGGCCGACGGATATCTGATCGCCGACGGCGGCTTCGCGGCCCACTGGGGAGCTCTGCTGTTCGACGCGAAGCAGGCCGGTCGGCAGTTCCTCCCCGATCGGGGCTTCGCATCGATCGGCTACGGTCTCCCCGGAGCGATCGGCGCTTCACTCGCGTCCCCGGACAAGCCGGTTCTCGCGATCACGGGCGATGGCGGGTTCAACATGATGCTGGGCGAGCTCGAGACCGCGCGCCGGCTCAAGACGAATGCGACGATCATGGTCGTCAACAATGCGGCCTCGGGGTACATCAAGGCCTTGCAGCACCTCATGTACGGCGAGGAGGGGTACCACGCATCCGATCTCGAGGAGACGAACTTCGCCGACATCGCGAGAGCGATGGGCGTGCACGGCGTCAGGGTCGAGGATCCCGGTTTCTTCGGCGACTCCCTGCGCGAATGCCTCGCCACCCCCGGGATCTCGGTGCTGGACGTCGTGGTGACCCGTGATCCCGCCAAGATGCTGCCCGGAGTGGATTCACGCGCAGCGCAGGTGAAGAAGGGCGACCGGATCGCATGATTCCCAGCCGGTCCCGGGATCCCGATTTCGTGTCGGCGCCCACGATCACCACCATCCCGGAGGACCCGGCGGGACGCACGCTGCTCACCGGGTCCCATGGCGGCGTCTACACCGGACGCCTGGCCGCCGGACTCGGCCTGCGCGGCGCGGTGTTCCACGACGCGGGGCGAGGGATGGGGGACGCGGGCGTCGCCGGGTTGGCGATCCTCTCGGACGAGGGTATGCCCGCGGCGACGCTGGACTTTCGGACGTGCCGCATAGGCGACACCGCCGATATGCTCGAGCGGGGCCGGGTGAGCGTCGTCAATGACGTCGCTCGTGCCCTCGGCGCAGAAGCGGGGATGACCACGCGGGAGGTGCTGGCTGTTCTCGCCACGAGCGCGCCTCGCGAGCCGGTTCGGCTGACCGCGGCTGAGGCCCGGGCCGAACTCTTCTTCCGGACGGGCCTCGATCGCTCCGTCCTGCTCGTCGATTCCGCATCCCTCGTGGAACCCGGAATCGACGACGGCAAGATCATCGTCACCGGCTCGCACGGCGGGCTCATCGGCGGGAATGCCGCAGCAGCGCTGAAGGCGAACGGTTTCGCGGCGGTGTACAACGATGCCGGCATCGGCATCGACGACGCCGGCATCGGGAGGCTCCCCGCCCTCGATGCGCGGGGAATCGCCGGGCTGACCGTCGACGCTGCAACGTCCCGGATCGGTGAGGCGTTCTCGACACTCGCGGGAACGATCTCCCGGGTGAACAGCCGAGCGAGATCGCTCGGTGCCGTACCCGGCGAACCGGTGGCGATGCGGATCATGGAATGGGCACGATCCATTGACTGAATCCAGAATCTCGAACTGGGATATGGCAAACACGGAGGAGCACACTCAATGGTGAGGAACATCGATCAAGGCAAGGGGAAGGTCGCCCTCGTCACCGGGGCCGGGAACGGGGCGGAGGGCGGCATCGGGGCCGGCATCGCACGGACACTCGCAGCATACGGCTACCACGTCGCCGTCAATGATCTCTCAGCGGAGTCGATCGCGAGAACCGTCGCACAGATCGAGGAGTCGGGCGGTACCGCGAGCGCCGCCCCCTTCGATGTCACCCGGTCGGAACAGGTCTCCGATGCCGTTGCACGGGTGGCCGAGCAAACAGGACGACTCGACGTCGTGGTGAACAACGCCGGGATCGTGGGCGTCCACTCTGTTGCCGAGACCACGGACGAAGAGTGGAATCGCGTGCTCGGCATCAATCTCACCGGACCGTTCTTCGTCTCCCGGGCGGCGCTGCCCCACCTGATCGACGCCGGCATGGGGCGCATCGTCAACATCGCCTCGATCGCCGGAATCAGGATCGGCGGTCTCGGTGGAGCGGTCTACACGGCCAGCAAGAGCGGTCTCCTGGGCTTCACCAGGCACCTCGCCGCCGAGGTCGGCACGCGGGGCGTCACCGTGAATGCGGTGTGTCCCGGACTCACGCTTTCACCGCTGATCGCAGATCGCACGACACCCGAGACGCTCGCCGAGCTCACGGCTTCCGTTCCCACCCGTACCTCGGGCTTGCCCGACGATATCGGCGAGGTGGTCGCATTCCTCGCGAGCCCCCAGGCTCATTACATCCACGGTCAAGCAATCGTCCACGATGGCGGCAAGACGCTGCTGCAAGGAGATTTCGCAGGATGGCTTCGCACCTCCGGCATCGACATCGCTGAACGATCCGACATCTGACGAAAGGTCATCATGTGCACCAGAAGTGTTCTCATCACGGGTGCCGCATCCGGTCTCGGGCTCGCGACCGCGGAGCGGATGATGGAGTCGGGCTGGCACGTGGTAGCAGCCGATTGGGATGAGGCCGCTCTGGCCGATCTCGCCGGGCGTGCGGCCGCAAGATCACTGACCTCGTGCCCGCTCGACGTGACCGACGGGTCGTCCATACGGAACGCCGCCGAAGTCTGCCGAGCGTTGAAGGCGCCGCTCAAAGCCGTCGTGAATTGCGCCGGAACCGCTCAGATCCTCGAATTCATGAACCTCACGCCCGAGGTCATGCGCTCCACGTATGAGATCAACGTCATCGGCGCGGCGATGGTCTCGCAGGCCCTCATCCCCAGTATGCAGGCGGCGGGCGGAGGCGCCATCGTCCACATCTCCTCGGTGTCCGGAATGAGAGGGAGCTACGGTCGTTCGGCCTACGGCGCTTCGAAAGCGGCGCTGAATCATCTCACCTGCATCATGGCGTCCGAACTGGCCGAAGACGGCATCCGCGTCAATGCGGTCGCCCCCGGACCCGTCGACACGCCTCTCACCCGGGTTGCGCACACCCAACAGACCCGAGACGAATGGAATCGAGTGCTTCCGATGCGACGCTACGGGTCGGTCGACGAGGTGGCCAGCGCCATCGAGTTCCTCGCCGATGAGCATCGTTCCTCCTTCATCACGGGGCAGATTCTGGCGGTGGATGGCGGTTTCACCTCCGCGGGACTCATGTCCTGACGGACTCCGGCTACGCGGAGTCCGTCGTGTGCCTGACCGCCACCACCACATTGCTCACGACGATCATCAGTATTCCCGTCCATTCGCGCACCTCGAGTACCTCGCCGAGCATCATCCAGCCGATCATCGCGGCCCAGACCGGATTGAAACTCGCAAGCGCACCGTACAGACCCGGGGATATCCGGCGCAGCGCGAACATGTCGATCGAGTACGGGATGACCGACGAGAACACGCCGCAGCCGACAGCGAGCGCCAACGCCCAGAGCGGAGGCGGGAAGTGCATGAACCAGACGACCGCGATGGGAGCCCAGAGCACCAGGGAAACAGTCGTCGACGCCGCCGTCCCCCGAAGACCCGACATGCTCGCACCGACCCTGCGGCTGAGCAGGATGTACCCTCCCCAGCTCCCAGCGCTGAAGAGAGCGAGGCCCACTCCCACGAAGTCGTTCGAGCCGCCCGGGTTGACGAGCACGACAAGACCGGCCGTTGCCACGAGCAGGCACAGGATATCCATGACACGCCGGGAAGAGGCAACCGCGACGGCGAACGGTCCCATGAATCCCAGGGTGACGGCCAGACCGAGGCCGATGCGCTCCACCGCGGCGAACA
>JAPSIU010000006.1:9690-16739 GCA_031178565.1 Leucobacter sp.
GCCACGCTCGTCGCCCCCATGGTGATACCCAGCGCGATGACCCCGCGCCACTCCCGCGCAGACATGGTCGCGAAGCCGGGACGCGCCAGGGCGAGGAATATCCCCGCCGCGACGACCTGCCGCACCGCGACAAGACCTACTGGCCCTATCGCGGAAAGCGACATCGCTCCGAGTGCGGCGCCGGCTTGATTGCTCACCGGGCCGACGAGCGCTGCCAGAACGCCTGTGGTCCGCGACCTTTGAGCCCCGGACTCGGCGGTCATCGGAGGTAGCGAAGAGGGGTACCGTCGCCGCAGACGAACCGCTCCTCCGCGAACCCCTTGAGCAGCGGGTTCTCCGACCTCCTCCGAGCCTCATCCAAGGCTGTCCCCTCAGTCCTGGTTCTCGACGCTGGTATCGAGCAGCGCATCCGGCACCACCACGATCTTCCCGATGTGGGAGCGCTTCAGCAGAGTTCCCTGAGCCTCGCGGAATCGCGACAGCGGGAACACCGACTCGAGCAGCGGCTTGATCTTCCCTTCATCGACGAGGCTGACTAGACGCGCGAAGGTCTCGGGCGTCGGGTTCGTGATCCCGTGCATCTCGAGGTCCTTGTAGATGAGCTCCCGAAGATCGATGCGGCTGATCGGGCCGCCGATCGCGCCCGCGGACGCGTAGCGGCCGCCCCGCCTGAGCATGAGCAGCAGGCTCTCGAACATGTCCCCGCCGACGACATCGATGACGACGTCGGCGCCGCGTTCACCGATGAGGACCGCGACGGCCGCCGCCAGATCGTTCTCTTCCCGAGCGACGAAGCCCTCCACGCCGAGCTCGCGCACCCGGGCCTCCTTCGAGGCGCTCGCGATGGCGATGACGCGCGCACCCCGCGCATGGGCCAGCTGGATCGTCGCGGTGCCCACACCGCCGGCCGCGCCGGTGACGACGACCGTCTCCCCCTCGCCCAGCTCGGTCCGCGCGAGCATCTCCTCCGCGGTGTCGTAGGAGCAGGGGAAGGTGGCGAGCTCGGCGTCGCTGAGCGGAACGCTCACCGGGTGTGCATTGATCGCCGGGATGCTCACGTACTCGGCGAATCCGCCGTCCCGATCACCGCCGAGGTACTCGAGGATCTGCGCGCGACCGGGCAGCTCGGGATCACGCACGGATGGGTCCACGAGCACGCGCGTTCCGACCCGCGCCGAGTCAACTCCCTCACCGACGGCCACGACGATGCCGACCACGGAGGCGCCCTGAATCCGGGGGAAGGCCATCGCACCACCGTCCCAGGCCTTGCCTACGTCGTCGGAGCGGCCCGAGCGACCGAGCTCCTCGGTAACGGCTTCCTCGACCGCCCGGTCGTACCATCCGATACGGATATTGACCTCGGTGTTGTTGAGCGCGCACGCACCGACTTTGACGAGCACGTCGCCGACGCCGGCGACGGGCGTCGGCACGTCCGTGCGGTAGAGCAACTGCTCGAGACCGCCGTGCCCGATCAGCTGAACGGCGGCCATCGTCTCGGGAATGGGATTCGTATTCGTCACTGCGTTCCTTCTCTATTTTTCGCTCAGGCGTCGAGCGCCGGCTTGACCATGATGTGCTTGAGCTGCGAGTACTCGTCCAGCCCGTGCAGCGACAACTCGCGACCGTAGCCCGACTCCCCGTATCCACCGAATGGCATCTCCGCCACGTTCGGCGTGTGCTGGTTCACCCACACCGACCCGAAGTGCAGTTCCCGGCTGAACCGCAGCGTGCGCGCGAGGTTCGTCGTCCAGATGCTCGCCGAGAGACCGAAGTCGACATCGTTCGCGAGTTCGAGCATCTCGTCGTCGCTGTTCGCCGACTGAATGCTCACGACCGGGCCGAACACCTCACTCTGCACGATCTCGTCCGTCTGGGCGACATCGGTGATCACGGTCGGCTCGATGAAGAAGCCCGGGCGGTCCGCCCGCTTGCCGCCGGTCCGGATCGTGTTGCCGGCCGCCCGAGCGCGCTCGACGAATCCCAGCACCGAGTTCAGCTGCTTCTCCGAGATCACCGGCCCCAGCACCGTGGCCGGATCCGCCGGATCGCCGAGCACGACCTTCTCGACCTCGTCGA
This sequence comes from Leucobacter sp., assembly GCA_031178565.1. Taxonomy (GTDB): domain Bacteria; phylum Actinomycetota; class Actinomycetes; order Actinomycetales; family Microbacteriaceae; genus Leucobacter. The sequence continues at coordinate 11,767 of JAPSIU010000006.1, forward strand.
CGTACGCCTCGACGAACTCGTCGTACGCAGACGCCTCGACGATGATGCGACAGGGAGCAGTGCAGTCTTGGCCCGCGCTGGCGAAACCGAAGGACACGAGGTCCCTGGCCGTCTCGCGAATCGGGCTGTCGGCGAAGACGAGCACGGGCGCCTTGCCGCCGAGTTCCAGGCCCATCTTCTTCACGGTTTGCGCGGCCACGGAGGCCACGTACTTTCCGGTGGAGGTGGAGCCCGTGAACGCGATCTTCCGGATCACGGGATGCTTCGCCATCGCGGTACCGGCTTCGCCGCTGCCGAGGATCAGGTTGATGACCCCCTCCGGGACGAATCGGTTGGCGATCTCGACCAGCTTGATCGTGCTGAGCGGCGTCACGGTCGCCGGCTTGAGCAGCATGGTGTTGCCCGTCGCGAGTGCAGGCGCGATCTTCCAGGCCCCCATCAGCAGTGGGAAGTTCCACGGCGTGATCAGGCCGACCACACCGAGCGGCTCTCGGCGCACCCACGAGGTGCTCGCGCCGTCGTACTCGTCCACGCCCGGCACTGTCGAGATGCGCGCCGCACCCGCCAGGAAGCGGATGACGTCGACGGTCGTCGGAATCACGTAGTCACGCACATCGCTGAAGGGGATTCCCACGTTCAAGCATTCGATCCGAGCGAGTTCGTCGGCTTCCTCCTCGATGGCATCCGCGATCTTCAGCAGCACCGCGGCCCGCTCGGCGGGAGTCGTGCGGCCCCAGGTCTTGTAGGCCTCGGCGGCGCTCTGCGCCGCCGCGTCCACGTCGGCCTCGGTAGCCACCGGGAACCTGGCGATCACCTCCCCGGTTGTCGGGTTGAACACCTCGGACGCGTGTTCATCGTGCGCATCGGCGAGATACGGATCAGCGAAGGCCAGAACGTCATCGTTGTTGTGAGTCATGGCTCACATCCTCCCCCTTCCGCCGGTATCGCCTCTTGGAGATTTTCCGAACCTGCACCTGAAAATCGGGCCCGTCACCATGCGTCTTCGTCGGCAGCAGACGTGCCGGGGTGCCCCGGCCACAGCGTCAGCGCGGCGACCCGCTCCCGCACCTCTCCGCGGATGTCTCGCACGACCCGCGAGTCCCCGTCGAACACCATGGAGGCCCGCGTCGTACTGTCGTATCTCGGCCAGGCCAGCGCAGGCGTCGACGGGTCGCCGGTCCGCGCGAACGCCATCCAAGCATCGAAGACCTCGCTCCCCACCTGCAAGCGCAGGCCTTCCGGGTCCGCCGCGGCTCGCGCTGCTTCGCTGTCCGCTCCGTCCCACGCGCCCTCGTACACCGGCCGATCGAACTCGAACGGCAGCTCGATGCCGTGCGGGGCCCACATCCCACCGAAGCACGGCGTCCGCCACTGGCATTCGTAGGAGAAAACGGGGGCGCCACCCTGATCCGCCTTGAGTTCGCACTGGCGCACGGCGTTCCCCCAGAATCCCACGTCCGTCGAGAGCCGGACCAGCAGTTCCTCGTGGCTCAGATCCGGCATGACCTCGAGATACCGCTCGGCGAGCGGGACGAGTTCGCTCGGGACGACACGATTGATGCCGACGAACGGAATGGACGCCTGCGCGATCGTCCGAGCGTCCCGCACATCCGGATCGGCCCCGGCCCCGCCTTCGCTCCAGACCACCGTCTCGTCCAGGTTGCTGCCGACGATCACGGGGATCTCCCGGGCATGGGCCGGAGCGCCGTCGCGCCACGGCTGGTCGCGGAACACGACCCCGTCGACGACCGGCTGGTACTGCATGAGGCTCAACAGCCCATCCGCCCCGAAGAGGGTCGCCGTCGAGAGCCGCCGCATGACCGAGACGAACAACTGCGCCGGCACGCTCTGGAGCGCCTCCACGTCCCCCTCCCTCAGCCCGAGGGCCCGGTACAGGTCGAACGTCAACCGGGCGGCCTCCTCCGAGGAGTTGATCTCGAGGAGGGATCCGCTCTGCACGATCGCCTTGTGGAACAGGTCGCGGGCGTCATCCATCGCGAGGAGGGTGGACACCTTGCCGCCTCCGCCGGACTGGCCGAAGATCGTCACGTTGTCAGGATCGCCACCGAACTCACCGATGTTCTCGCGAACCCACCTCAGCGCCGCCACGATGTCGAGCTGGCCGACGTTGCCCGCCGCCGCGAATCGTTCGTCGACGCCATCGCCCAGATAGGTGTACCCGAAGATGTTGAGGCGATGGTTGATGCCGACGACGATCACGTCGCCGCGAAGCGCCATATTGCCTCCGTCGTAGAACGGCGCCCCCGCGGACCCGAAGACGTAGGCTCCGCCGTGCAACCACACCATCACCGGAAGGCGCGAGGCGGGATCCGCATGCGCGGGAGCCCAGACGTTGAGCACCAGGCAGTCCTCGTCTGCAGCGCTCGAATCCACCCAGATCGGGAAGTCCGGGTTGAACTGCGGGCACTGCGACCCGAGTTCCAGTGCATCACGCACCCCGCTCCAGCCTTCGACGGGGACCGGAGGGAGGAACCTGCTGCCTCCGGACGTGCTCGATCCGTACCTGACGCCCTTGTACGAGACCACTCCCCCGGAGACCGCTCCGCGCAGCTTCCCGTTCGCTGTGTTGGCGATCCTGAATGCTTCTGGCGTCATGATTCGAGGTCCTTTCCCTGGGCGCCCGATGCCCGTAAGCGTCTTCCCGTCTGCATTCCATGTTTCAGGGCACGGCCCCGAACGGCACTCTCACCGCGCACAAATCTCGCAGTCGGCTTCGTAAACTTCCCAATCCTCACCGACGATGCCTGCGGCAGAGTGAAAGCTGCCTTTCAGCTGCCCCCGGGCCAGATCACACTGGCTCGACCCGAGAGGGCAGAGAACCATGAGGAGAGAAGCAGTGAAGCTCGAAACCTATGACTACATCATCGTCGGCGGAGGAGCCGCCGGTTGCGTACTCGCGAATCGCTTGAGCGAGAACCCGCGCAACCGAGTATTGGTGCTCGAGGCGGGTCACCGCTATTCGTGGCTCGATGTGCCGATCCGTATCCCCGCAGCATTCCTCTTCCTCATGGGACACCCGTGGTACGACTGGCGCACCAAGTCCGAGCCCGAACCCGCACTGCACGGAAGGCGCATCGACCATTACCACGGCAAGGTCATGGGCGGCAGCAGCTCCATCAACGGCATGTTCTACCAGCGCGCGAACCCGCTCATCTACGAGCGCTGGGCGAAGGAGACCGGCGACGAGGGATGGGGCTACGCGCATGTGCTCCCGTATTTCAAGAAGATCGAGACGTACACGGGACCGGATCCGACCGGCGAGTACCGCGGTCGCTCGGGGCCGATCCCGGTGCATCAGCACCACCACGACGGCAAGCGGAACCCCCTGTTCGACGCGCTCTTCGAAGCCGCGCAGCAGTCTGGTTACGAACTCGTGAATGACGTCAACGGATACCGGCAGGAGGGCTTCTCCTCGTTCGACTCCAACATCGCGAACGGCGAGCGCTACAACGCCGCGCGCACCTACTTCGCCCCGGTGAAGAAGCGGAAGAATCTCGACGTGATCAGCGGGGCTCGCGCCACGCGGGTGATCTTCGAGGGGACGCGGGCCGTCGGCGTCGAGTACGCGACCAGCCGCCGCAACCGCACGATCGTGCGGGGCGCGGAGATCATCCTCAGCGGCGGAGCGTACAACTCGCCGCAGCTGCTCCAGCTCTCCGGCGTCGGCAACGCCGCCGAGCTCGAGCAGCACGGGATCAAGTCCGTCGTGGACCTGCCCGGCGTCGGCGAGAACCTGCAGGATCACCTCGAGGCGTTCATCATGTACGAGTGCAAGCTGCCCGTCTCTAATCAGAGCATCGTCAGGAAGCGCAGCTACCCGATGACCGGTCTGAAGTGGCTCTTCGGGAAGAAGGGGCCGGCTTCGTCGAACCACTTCGAGGGCGGTGGTTTCGTCCGATCGTTCCCCGACGCGCCGATGCCGAATCTGATGCTCACCATGCTCACGCTCGGGGTGCGGAACGACGGAACCCCCGCCCCGACTCCCCACGCCTACCAGATCAATCTCGGCCCGCAGCAGCCGGAGTCGAAGGGGCACATCAAGCTGCGCAACAGCGACCCGTTCGAGCAGCCCGTCGCCACCTTCAACTACCTCTCCACCGAGCGCGACCGCCAGGAGTGGATCGACGGGGTCCGCGCAACGCGCGAACTCATGACCCAGCCGGCCTTCGCAGCGTTCAACGGCGGCGAGCTCTCGCCCGGTCCCGATGTGCAGACCGATGAGGAGATCCTCGACTGGGTGGCCCAGGATGCCGAGACGACCTACCACCCCATCGGCACCTGCAAGATGGGAACCGACGAGATGTCGGTCGTCGATCCCCGCAGCTTCCGAGTGCACGGAGTCGAAGGCCTCCGAGTCGTCGATGCATCGGTGATGCCGTCGATCCCGAATGCGAACACCTACGCACCGGTGATGATGATCGCCGAGAAGGCGGCCGACGCGATCCTCGGCAACGACCCGCTCCCCGCGGAGCACGTCCCCTTCTACCGCCACGAGCCCGCTGTCTCGTAGCGCGGTTCTTCCCCTCCGTACGAAAGGATCCCCAACGTGACCCGAACAGAAATCAACCAGGACGCACCCTCCAACTCCCAGCTCTTCTCGGACGCCGTCGTATCGAACGGACTGGTGTTCACCACCGGCCAGGTGCCGCTGGACTCGGAGTGGAACCTCGTCTCCGAGAACCTGGTCGAACAGGCGCAGTACGTGTTCGCACGGCTCGAGCGCCTGCTCCGGACGGCTGGCTCGAGCCCCGCCGATGTCGTGCGCCTCACGGTCTACCTCACCGACATCGATGATGTCGCCGCGCTCGCGCCGCTGCGCAGGGAATTCCTCGGCGACGCTCGCCCCGCGAGCGTCATGGTCCAGGTCCCCCGCTTCGGTACCCCCGGCATGCGCATCGAAGCCGAGGCCGTCGCACGCGTATCGTAGCTGGGGACAGAGTCGAGGCCGGGTG
>JAPSIU010000006.1:16749-25176 GCA_031178565.1 Leucobacter sp.
GAGCCGTACGCGGTGGGGGGGCCCGGGGGGGGGGGGGGGGGCGCCCGCGCCCCCGCCGCGCCCGGGCGCGCCCCCCCCCCCCCCCCCCGACTCTGTCTGGACCAGCTTTGTCAGTCGCGGGAAACGGTTCCCCACCCCTTCGCTGCTCGAGCTTCTGCCAGCTCCGAGACGCCGCCGCTGTCCGGGTAGTCCACGTCGTCACGGGGCACCACCCGGATCGGGACTCGAGCTCCCAGCTCCTCGGAGACGTGCGCGATCAGGCCGGGGAAGGTGGAGAGCAGCGCGAGACCCGTTCCCTCCTCCGGGGAGAACCCGAGGGAGTCGATGACCGCCGCAAGCGCCCCGACGTCGTTGATCGGGATCTCGGACTTGCCGGGGAGACTGGTGAAGGCACGATGCAGCGCCTCGTAGACGAGGGCGGCGTCGCCCCAGAGCCCGGCTTCGACCGCTGCCTCTTTGATCTTCCGGGCCCGGGGATCGACGACCCTGAAGACCGGGTGCCCGAGGCCCGGAATGCGCTGCTTCGCGGCCCGCATCTCAGCCACTTTGCGCTCGGCGAATGCGTCGAGCGCAAGCCCCGACTCCGAGTACTCCGCGTAGCTGCTCCGGATAAACCGTCCGGCGAACTCGGTGGCGAGGGTGTTCTCCCCGACAGCCAAGCAAGCGCTCGCCAGACCCACGGCCATGGAGGGGTTCGCCGACACCGTATAGCGCGCGGCCACGGTTCCCGGCTTCTCGAGCCCGTAGTCGAGCACGGAGTTCAGTACGACATCGAGCACGCGAGCCTGCTCCGGCGTCGGCAGCTCCCCTTTGACCAGGAGGTATACGGACTCGGTGAAACTCACCCCGCCGATCAGGTCGTCGAGCAGGAACCCTCGTATCGAGACGTGATCGCTCGCAATCGCACTCACGCCGGTCTGCCAGTACTTGGTCATGTGCCGTCCACCGCCATCCATAGGTTCAATCCAGTTCTGCAGATCTTCCGCACTGTCGCACGCGCGCGGACCCCGCTATCCACCATGATCTTCGGACGGTCACTGCACCGCTCTGGAAGTTTCACAACTCCCCGGCCGCCGTCTCTGCTTGTTCACAGTGACCGGTGCCCCTCAAAATCTCTACGTTGAAGACCATCGAAGACTCTCTGCACACTCACGCGTAAGGAAATCTGCAATGTCCCAGCTGACCGCTGTCAACCCGTCCGTGAAATACTTCGACGACCTCGAGGTGGGCGACCTCTGGCATTCCGAGGGGCGCACCATCACCGAGAGCGACCTCGTGACGTTCGCCACCTGGTCGGGCGACATGCATCCGCTGCACACGAACGCGGAGTACGCCAACGCCTCGCAGTTCGGGCAGCGCATCTTCCACGGCCCCGGCGCCCTGGCCCTGGCGTTCGGGCTCGAAATGCGGATCGGCTGGAAAATGGGGTCGGCGATCGCCTTCCTCGGCATCAGCAGCTGGCAGATGCTCGCACCCGTCTTCATCGGCGACACGATCACGGTGCGGGAGGAGGTCATCGAGATGCGCCCCTCGTCGTCGAAGCCCGACCGCGGCATCGTGAAGACCCGCGTGGAGCTCCTCAACCAGCGCGGCGAGGTGTGCCACCAGGGAGAGTGGGCCGTGCTCCTCCTCCGAAACGCAGCAGCAGCATAGGCGATGACCCGCACCGATCGAACAGGAGAACCACTATGACTCGCACCTATCTCGTCACGGGATCCGCGTCGGGGATCGGAAAGGCCACGGCGACGAGGCTCCGGTCAGACGGCCATCGGGTGATCGGCGTCGATCTGCGGGGCGCCGACATCGAGGTCGATCTCAGCACGACAGCCGGACGCGACGCTCTCGTCGAACAGGCCCGAGAGCTGAGCGGCGGTGTTCTGCACGGCGTGCTCGCCATCGCCGGCGTGCTCGCGTCTTCGTCGCCGTCCGTCGCCGTGAACCACTTCGGAGCCGTGGCCACCCTCGAGGATCTCCGTCCGCTGCTCGCCGCCGCGGACCAGCCGCGTGCCGCCGTAGTGGCCACGCGGGCCATCATCGACGAGCACGACGCGGAACTGCTCGCGTTGATCGAATCGGGCGACGAAGCCGCCGCCCGCACCCATGCCGACGACCTCGCAGCGGCTTCCGACGACATCGGGGGAAGCGTCGTCTACGCGACCTCGAAGCTCGCGCTGGCACGGTGGGTGCGGCGAAACGCCCCGTCCGACGCGTGGGCCGCGTCCGGGATCGCGCTCAACGCCGTCGCCCCCGGCGTGATCGCCTCACCGATGACGCTCTCGGTGCTGGAAACCGAGGAGGGGCGAGCCGCGCTCAATGCCCATGCGCCCGCCCCGTTCGGCGGCCCCGCGGCTGACCCGGCAGCGGTCGCGAACCTGCTGACCTGGCTCACCAGCACGGACAATCTCTTCGTCACCGGCCAGGTCGTCTTCATCGACGGTGGTGCGGAGAGCATCCGTCGCCCTGCGCACATCTAAGAACAGCGAAGCGGGTGGACCGCACGATCTCGCGCGGTCCACCGTTCGTCACAGCTGGCCGAGGGCTCGACGGTTGACGGTCTGGAGCACCGCCGTCTGTCCGCCGTCGACCGTCACGACGGACCCCGTGGTGAACCCGGCACCGGGGCTGGCGAGCCACACGACAGTGCTTCCGATCTGGCGCGGCTGCCCGATCACCTGAAGCGGATTCAATGGGAACGGCTCCTCGCCCGTGAGCAGAGGCGCGGGAGTGATCGCCGAGGTCGAGGTCGAGTGGATCCACCCCGGCGCTATCGCGTTCACAGTGATGCGATGTGGCGCGAGGTCTACCGCCATCGCCTTCGCAAGCGCTGACACGCCTCCCTTGCTGACGGTGTAGGGAGCGCTGTTGGGTTCGGCCGCGGTCGCGCAGACGGATGAGATCAGCACGATGCGACCGCCGTTTCCAGCCGCCGCCATCCGCTGCGCGGCGGCCTGCCCGCAGAGGTACGCGCCCTTCAGGTTGACGCCCAGCACCCGATCCCAGTCCTCCTCCTTCATCTCGAGGAAGGGGCTGTAGCTCGAGGTTCCGGCGTTGGCCACCAGGATGTCGAGCTTGCCGAACGTCGACACCGCGTGGTCCGCGAGGGCCTGGGCGTCGTCCTTCCGCGAGACATCGCAGGCGAAGGCCGAAACCTCGCCGAGCGATGCGAGCTCCCGAGCGACCTCGTGCAGCTCGCCTTCGTTCCGTTGAGCGAGCACCACCTTCGCACCCGCGTCGAGCAGTTCCTCAGCGATCCCCCGCCCGATTCCGCGCCCGGCACCCGTGACGATCGCTACCTGTCCTTCGAGAAGTTTCATCTACTGCTTCCTCATCTCATTCTGATCGGTGCTGTCATTTCATCCCGGTCCTCCGCCGTGCGGCAATCGTCAGAATACCTACGCCGATGGCGGTCTCTCGGAATAACTCGCATGGTCGTCAGCGCCGCGGGTGGGCAGGATCTAGACAGCAGGAGGGATACAAGGTGGAGAAGACATATGACACCGTCGTCGTGGGCGCCGGCTTCAGCGGTATCGTGGCGGCTCGAGACCTCGTCGATCGAGGGCACTCCGTCGTCGTCTTGGAAGGCGGCACCAGGGTCGGCGGTCGGACCTACGCGAGACCGTTCACGGGGCAGGAGCACCTGACAGTCGAGCTCGGGGGCAGTTGGATCAGCAGCGCTCTCTAGCCCAACGTTCGCCGAGAAGTCGCCCGATACGGCATCCGGATGAAGTCCGACGTCCCGGCAGAACACGCGGCGTTCATCACGGATGGCATCCTCCGCTCGTTTCCGGTGCCGATGTCGGAGCTGCCCGATCTTGAGCGCGCAGTCATGCACCTGCGCGACGCGTCCAAGCGCATCGCTCCCGGCCAACCGCTCAGCCGGCAGCCCCTGAGCGACCTCGATGTCTCGGTCGAAGCGTTCATCCGCGGGTTGGACCTCGGCCCCGCCACCACCGATCTGTTCTACACCCTCGTCGCCTGGTACTCCGGAGCCGACCCGCACGCCGTTTCGGTGTTCGGCGCCATCGCGCAGACCGCAGGGTTCGGCCACAGCCCCCTGGGGTTCTACACCGGCCTCAGCGAGCGCTTCGTCGGGGGCGCAGGCGTGCTCCTGCAGAGGATGATCGACACCAGTGGGCTCGAGGTGCGACTCGACCGCCTCGTCACGCAGGTGCAGCAGAACGAACGCGGCGTCACCGTCCGCACGCGAAGCGGGGAGGTGATCAACGCCGAGTCGTGCGTCATGGCGATTCCGACGAACGTCCTCCGCCAGGTGGAGTTCTCACCGCAGCTCGATCCGCGCAAGACGGAACTCCTCGCCGAGGATCATCTCGGCCGTGCGTACAAGGGCTCCTTCCTGGTGAGGAACATCCCCCGACGGCCGTTCACGCTCGGGTCGGGCAAACTCCACTCCCTCATTCTCGGGTACGAGTGCGAGGACGACACGTGCATCATGATCGCCTTCGGTGACGACAAGTCGCTTTCCAACCCGCTCTCGCGCGAGGAGGCCGAGGCGGCGGTTCGAGAGTTCTTCCCCGAAGCCGAGGTCCTCGCGGTCGATGCTCACGACTGGTGCGCCGACCCGCTCTTCCGCGGCGGCTACCGCATCGACCCGCCGGGCCAGGCCATCGAGTTCGTACGCGTCATGAACGCACCGGAGGGTCGTGTCGTATTCGCGGGTACGGATCTCGACGACTCCGTGTGGCGGAACTGGATCGACGGCGCCATCAACAGCGGCGGGGTGGCGGCCGACAAGATCAGTGAAACCCTCTCACGGACAAGGAGTGCCCGTTGAACGACACGAACCTGCAACTCTTCAAGACTCAGATGGCCGCATTCGGACAGATGGACGTCGACGCATTGCTGACCTCCTTCGATGACGAGGCCGTGCTGCAAGACATGAGCGATCCTGAGTCGCCGTGGGTCGGGCTCGCGGAGATCCGGAGCTTCCTGACCGACTATTTCTCTCACCTGTCGAACGTCCGGGTGATGATCGCGTCCGCTGCGACGAGCAGCGACCGGGTCTTCGCCGAGCTCGAGGTGAACGCCGAATACGCGCCCGATCCCGCCGCACCGGAGTTCCACGATGTCGTGATGCGCTACTGCGTCGTCGAGAAGTTCAACGAAGGCAGGATCGTTCACGAGCGCTTCTACTGGGATCGCGCCGAATTCGAATCCCAGTTCGTCGGTTCCTGATCCACCCGCAAGAAATCGAGGTGACACGATGGCCGACGTAGCCGTGCTGGGGTTGGGCAATATGGGGGCGTCGGTCGCTCGGGCCCTGCTCGCCGACGGTCGAAGCGTCGCGGTATGGAACCGCACCGCGAAGAGGTGCGGTCCGCTGGCGGACGAGGGAGCGGAAGTGGCGCCCTCGGCGAATGACGCCGCCCTGAGTGCTCCTGCGATCATCGCCTCGGTCTTGGACTATCGCGCTCTGCAGCAGGCACTGGCTGATCCGCTCGACATGTCGGGTCGCACTGTGATCAACCTCACCTGGGGCACGACGGATGAGGCTCGCGAACTCGCCGAGTTCGTGTCGGCGCGGGGCGGCGGGTACGTGGAAGGCGGGGTGCTGTGCCGCCCCGAGGCCATCGGTCGCACCGACGGGGACATCCTGTATTCGGGCCCGTCCGAGGCCGTCGAGGAGGTCCGGCCCCTCCTGAACACGCTGGGCCCCATCCACTACGTGGGATCGGACGTGACGCAGGCCAACGCTCTGGCCCTCGCCCTCGGATCGATTTTCTACGCCGGCGTCCTGTCCTTCCTCGAGGCCGCCGCCTATGCGGAGCGGTTGGGGATCCCGCCCGAGGTCGTCGCTCCGCTGGTGCGGATTCCGCTCGGTCTCGTCGGTTCGACTGCGGATGCGTCCGTCGACCAGATCAAGCGGCAGGACTTCGCCGGATCCGAGGCGTCGAACGCGGTTCACGCTGCGGCGCTCGCCTCGGTGACGCAGGCTTTCTCCGCGGCCGGCATCGAGCACCGCCTCACCGATGCGGTGGGCACCTATTTCGATTCAGCGGCAAAGATGGGACTCGATGCCCTCGAGGTGGGTGCGCTCCTGCGCATCATCTCGAAGACCGCGGTCTAGCGCCGGTGGCCTGGCCGGGAGGTGCGGGAGGCGGCCGCCTCCCGCACCTGTCTCACCAGTGCATCACCGCACCCGGGACGATCGGATCGAGGTGACGTCCCCACCGCACCTCGCTGAGGTCGATCTCAGGATCCCTGCCCTGCATGAGTTGCATGATGCACTTACCCGTGACCGGCCCCGTCGAGTTGCCGAAGGTGTGTCCGGCCGCGATCATGAGCCCCGGCGCGGCCTCGTCGATGATCGGCACCATGTCCGACGTCGTCGGCAGCGTTCCCGCCCAGAACCGGTCGAGCTTCACATCTCGTAAGCCTGGGAAGTCGTCAACAATGCTGCGCATGGTCGAGAGCATCCCCATCATGGTCACGTCGTGGTCGATGTCGTCCGGATAGTCCATCGGGCACCCCAAGAGGACCTCTCCGTTGGCCCGCTGAGCGGCGAGGGTCAGCATCCACGACCCGCTCTCTTCCTCGATCGGGCTGAGGAAGAGGGACTCATCCCAGGAGGGAAGATTCCGGAAGAGCGTGTACTGCTTGGCCGTCGCAGGGCCGTAGACGACCGGCGCGATCTGCTGGGGAAGCGGCTTCGTCGCGAGCACCTGCAGGCGCTCGCGACCGACGCGCACGTCCCAGCCGCTCGCCCGCATGAACTTCTCCGTCCACGCGCCGGTGGCGACCACGACGTAGTCGGCGAGGTGCTGCTCCCCCTCCACCGTCACCGCCCCGATCGCTCGGTCGCCGTCGAACAGGATCCGGTCGACCCGGACCCCCTCGCGGATGTCCGCCGATTCGGCTCTGGCCCCCGCGGCGATCGCGTCCACCACCGTAGCCGTGTTGATCTGCGCGTCGTTCGCGCAGAACGACGCGCCCGCGACGTCGGGACGGATGGGGCCCACGAGATTCCGCACCTCACGGTTGTCGAGCAGCTCCATGTCGAGGCCGTCCGCACTCCGCGCTTCGACGAACTCGCGGAAGATCGGGGCCTGCGCCTCGTCGGTGAAGTAGATCAGGCCGCCCTCAGCCCTGAATTCGAAGTTCTGCGGGAGCTCCTCCCGGAGTTCGTCGTACAGCGCACGCCCCGCGACCGATGCGTCCAGCGCCCAGCCGGCGTTGCGGCAGTGCAGCCACACGTACCCCGCGTTCCGGCTCGATGCGCCGTAACCGGGATACTCCTCCTCGAACAGGGTGACTCGCATGCCCTCTCTGGCGGCGTAATACGCGACCGAGGTCCCGACGATGCCGCCGCCGATGACGATGACCGATGTGCTCAATTTCTCGATTCCTCATTTCCTGGTGTGTGATGCTGTCCGTGCGGATCCCAGGGGTCAGCGGCCCTCGCGGAATGCGAAGAATGCGTCGACCTCGGCTGCCTGAGCCGCGTCGTGATCCCTGATGTTCTGGTAATACGATGCGCGGGATATGCGGTACTGCCCGCCGCGGTGGATATCGGCGAACATCTCGGCCGACTTCACGGCGAGCACATTGGGGTTCACCACTGAGAGCCCCGCACCATCGATCTCGCCGCGCATGACGGCGTACTCGTAGCAGGCCGCCACGATCGTGCAGCCGATGATGACCGTCTCGGCTCCGGTGCGCGCCATGAGTTCGCGCGCCTTCGCCTCCGTATCCCGCGCCACCCCGATCGGATCGCTGACCATATCGTCCACGAACCAGCCCACGGCCTCCAGACCGACGCAATTCGCATCGGTCCCGTACGCGCGCAGGATGTCCCGCTGCATCGGCAGCGCCTTCCGGTGGTCGCTGAGGATCGCGTAACGGTGCCCGAACATCCGGCTGAGGGACGTCGCGGTTTCGAGGGGGCCGATCACCGGGATCGACAGCTGCTCGCGCACCTCGACGAGCCCGGGATCGTAGAGGCAGCCGATGACGAACGCGTCGGCGCCGTTCCGCTCCGCCTCCATCGCCGCGCGGATGATTTCCACCTGCACCAGCTGCTTCGGCGCGTAGTAGTCGATGTTGCGCGGACCGTGGTCGAGGTGGAGCACCTCGAGCGTAGTGTCCGAGCGCAGCGCGTGCGTCAGCACCTCGGTGATGATCCGATCGTGCGCGTCAGTGGCGAACGGATTCAGAAAGCTGATCTTCATGCGACTGATGCTCCTCGTTGGTGAGACTAGGGCAGGCGGAGTTCGCCGGGATCGGCGGCGGAGGGGTCGAGCCCCGCGTTCTCGAGCATCTTCGCGAGCTCGCCGCTCTCGCGCAGCGTCTCGACATCCGCGTTCACGGCTTCCAGGAGCGACTCATTATCCTTGCCGATCGGGAAGCACACCTGTCCGGGTTCCACGCTCGTGGCCACACGCTCATCGGGCTCGAGAACTTCCACGTCCC
>JAPSIU010000513.1 GCA_031178565.1 Leucobacter sp.
GCCTTCAACCACATGGGATACCACGACATGGAGGACGAGGCCCGTCCGGCCGGCGCGACCGACCGCAAGGCGATCGCCTATGCCGGCGACGACGAGCACGGCCTCGAGGAGGTGGCGCGGCTGATCGACGCGCTGGGGTTCGACCCTCTCCCCGCTGGGGCGCTCGCCGACGGTATCCGTCTGCAGCCGGGGGCAGGGGCCTTCGGGGCGAACGTCGCTCGCGACGAGCTCGCGGAGATCGTCGCAACGTTCGATCCCGAGCGCGACCGCCTGAAGCTGCCGGCGTTCGGCTGACCGGATCCGCGGGTCAGTCTGACGCGAGCAGGAAGGGGCGGGCGGCGGCGAGGAATGCGTGCGGATCGTCTGCCCAGAGCCGGATGCGGGTGACCTCGTGGCGGCCGCCTTTCGGCCGCAGGCCGGGAAGGCGGATGCTGACCGGGCGTTCGAGCTCGATCTCGATGTTGGTCTCGTCCTGCATCCGCTCGGCGTACTCCGCACCCTCTTCGGTCGAAGTGATCCGCGGCCGCTTCGGTTGGTCGACGCGCTTCGCGATGGCGACCGAGGCGACGTCGTCCCACGCGACGGCGACATCGACCTCCAGGCCGCTGCGGATGCGGACGCCATCGGGGCCGACCGCATGCGGACGCATGAGCATCGCGCACAGCAGTCCGATCATCCACGTCAGACCCCAGATGCCCAGGATCAGGATTGGGATGCGCACGGCGGGCCATGGATGCACGATCAGGTCGAGGATCGGGATCTCGAGGGCCGACAGCACGATGAAGATGATGAGGACCGTCATGACCGGCTGGTGGTAGGCGATGCCGGTGCCCCCAGGCGGGACGGCGGGGCGGCGGGCGATAGCGCGGCCGATGCTCGAATACACGCGGAGCTCGGCGATCAGCGCACGATGGAGGAAGCTGAGCGCGCGCGCCGTGCGGGTGGGTGCGTCCGGGGTCGTGCGCGTCGGAGCGGTCATGATGCGGCCGGTTCCGCGGCGGCGGCGGCGGCGTCGGCGAGAGCCTCGGTGACGAGGGTCTCGAGGCGGGCGGCGATCGCGGCGATGCCGCGTTGAACAGCCGCCCGGTCCTCCGGAGCGACAGCGTCGAGAAGAGTGTGGTTGAGCGCGGCGTGATCATGCCGCATCCGCGTCATCGTCTCGGCGGCGGTGGCGGTCAGCTCGACGATCACCGAACGACGGTCGGTCGGGTGCGGGGTGCGGCGCACGTGGCCCGACGCCTCGAGGCCGTCGACCAGGCCCGTGATGTTGCGCGGTGTCACGTCGCACAGGCGAGCGAGGTCGCGCTGCGTCGACGGGCCGGCATGCTGCAGCACCCAGAGCAGGTGCACTCGGGCGGTCGTGAGTCCGGAGCCGTCGAACGCGCGCGCCATGTCCCGCTGGAACAGTTCGCCGATCTGCAGCAGCCGGTCGAGGAGGAGGGCGTCCATGTGAAGAGGCTACTACATAGTTACCTGACTTCACTAGTTACGTCAACGCCCGACGGCTCCGCGTCAGGCCGGGCCGAGCCGGAGCACCTCGGCGAACTCGCCGCCCTCGAGGTCGTCCGCGATGCGGATGCTGCGGGCGAGTTCGTCGAGCGCTCCGATCAGGGTGCCGAAGCGCTCGCGGTCGCTGCAGACGGCCGTCAGCGTGACCAGGTGCGAGCCCGT
>JAPSIU010000514.1 GCA_031178565.1 Leucobacter sp.
AGCACGCGGGGTCGCCGTGGGAGCTCGGCATCGCGGAGGCGCAGCAGACCCTCATGCTGAACGGACTGCGGGAGCGCGTCGTGCTGCAGGTGGACGGTCAGCTCAAGACCGGCCGGGACGTCGTCATCGCAACGCTGCTCGGGGCGGAGGAGTTCGGATTCGCGACAGCGCCGCTCGTCGTGTCGGGCTGCATCATGATGCGCGTCTGCCACCTCGACACCTGCCCGGTTGGCGTCGCGACCCAGAACCCGGAGCTGCGCTCGCGTTACACGGGTCAGGCGGAGCACGTGATCAACTTCTTCCGCTTCATCGCGGAGGAGGTGCGCGAGCTGCTCGCCTCGCTCGGCTACCGGTCGATCGAGGAGGCCGTCGGTGACACCGCCGCCCTCGACGTGGACGACGCGATCCGCCACTGGAAGGCCGACGGGCTCGACCTCACGCCGATCCTGCGCGGACCGGCCTTCGCCGCGGAGGAGCCGAGGCGGCACGGGCGGGAGCAGGATCACGAACTCGAGACCCACTTCGACCGGCAGCTGATCCCGATGGCGGACGACGCCCTCGAACGCCGCGAGCCCGTCGTCATCGATCTGCCGATCCGCAACATCGACCGGGCGGTGGGTACGATGCTCGGTCACGAGGTCACGAAGCGCTATGGCTCGGAGGGGCTCCCGCCCGAGACGATCGACGTGACCCTCACCGGTTCCGCGGGTCAGTCGCTCGGCGCCTTCGTCCCGCCCGGAATCACCCTGCGCCTCATCGGCGACGCCAACGACTACGTGGGGAAGGGGCTCTCGGGGGGCGAGGTCGTGGTCCGGCCGGATCCCGCCTCGGGACACGAGGCCGCGGGCAACGTGATCGCGGGCAACGTGATCGGCTACGGCGCCACGAGCGGATCGCTCTGGATCGCCGGCGTCGTCGGTGAGCGCTTCCTCGTTCGAGGATCCGGCGCCACGGCCGTGGTCGAGGGCACCGGGGATCACGCGCTCGAGTACTTCACGGGCGGATTCGCGCTCATCCTCGGACCGACGGGGCGAAACATCGGGGCGGGCATGTCCGGCGGGGAGGCCGTGCTGCTCGATCTCGAGCCGGCCGACGTCAACGCCGCGGAGCTGGCGTCGGGTGCGCTCATGCTGCAGCGGTTCGGCGGTTGGACGCTCGGGAGCGGCAAGGGTCTCGGCGGCACCGGTGCGACCGAGGGCGTCGTGCCGGAGGCCGAGGAGCTTGTCCTGCGGGAGAAGATCGTCTCCCTGCTGAAGCGCCACGTCGAGCAGACCGGTTCGGCGGTCGGCGAGGGGCTGCTGCGCGACATCGACGCCGACCCGGAGCGGGCGTTCGCCCGGTTCACTCGGCTGATCCCGCGCGACTTCTCGCGGGTGCTCGACATCCGGGTGCGCGCGAACGAACAGGGCATCGATCCCGACGGGGAACAGGTGTGGTCCGAGATCTTGGAGGCGACTCATGGCTGATCCGCGCGGATTCCTGAAGATCCGGGAGCGAGAGCTCGCGCCGAAACGTCCGGTGCAGCTGCGCCTGCGGGACTGGCGGGAGGTCGTCGACCCGGCGGACCCGACCGTCGTGGTGCGGCAGGCCTCGCGGTGCATGGACTGCGGGGTGGCCTTCTGCCACCAGGGCTGCCCGCTCGGCAACCTCATTCCCGAGTGGAAC
>JAPSIU010000515.1 GCA_031178565.1 Leucobacter sp.
CGGCGGTCGTCAGCCGCGACCGCCGCCTTCTTGTCGAGTTCGCTGCGGAGGGCGGATGCGATCTCCACCGGCTGGACGCCGCTGCGGAAGGTCTTCGCGAAGGCGCCGTTGACGGCACGCTCGAGACCCTTCTCGAAGCTGTCAAGTAGTCCCACGGGGCTCCTCAGGCAGGCGGATGGTTGCTTCATCGTAGTCAGGCAGCCTGAACGGACGATGCATTGGGGCCCGGATCGGGGCGGGGAAGCATCCCCGGGCGTGATATCCTCGGGAAGTTGAGTCCGTGGAAACGCGGTCTCGCGCGAGTGGCGGAATAGGTAGACGCGCTGGCTTCAGGTGCCAGTGCCCGCAAGGGCGTGGGGGTTCAAGTCCCCCCTCGCGCACAGCGAGATGAAGGCCTCCGAACGGGGAACTGTTCGGAGGCCTTCGCCGTATCCGGGAGATGAATGTGTACGAGAAGTCGAAGCCGGCCGGCCCGGCGATGAAGCACGACGACGGTGAGCGCCTGCTCGGTTCAGCGCGGAGCGGCGCCGTGTTCGTGACCACCGTGTTCGTCGTGACGGTGGTGCAGAGCCTGATGGTCCCCATCGTCGACCTCATCACGGCGCAGCTCGGCTGGCCGCTGGTCATCCCGGCGGGGGTGGGCATCACGCTCCTGCTCGCGGGATGCGCCGTTCAGGCCCTGGTCTTCCTCCTCGTCGATCGTCGACCCGAGGTCACCGTCGTCGTCACCACCGCGGTCTACCTCGCGCTCGTGGTCGGGCTCGGCGTGCCGAGCTGGTTGTCGGGTATGAAGCTCGTGATCGCGCTGAGCCTCTTCTTCCTCGCGACACGTCGCCGGGCGCTGACCTCGCTTCTGTGGCTGGTCGGCGTCTCGATCGCGACGGTCGTCACCGTCACCCTGTGGGCCCTGTCGTTGGGTGATGACGTCAGCTTCACGCTCGCGTTCTCGCTGGGGGAGGCGCTGACCTTCATCGCACCTGCGGCGGGCGCGGTCGCCCTCGGCATCTGGTGGGGCGCTCGGAAACGCCGGACGGCGCGCGCCCGCGAGCGGGCCGAGATCGCCGAGCGCGAGCACGAGCACCGCGTCGAACAGGCTCGGGATCGCGAACGCGCGCGTATCGCGCAGGAGCTGCACGACGTGGCCGGTCAGCACATCGCGGGCCTCATCACGCTGACCGATGCGGCGCTGCAGATGGCGGTCAGCCGGCCCGACGACGCGCGCGAGCTGATGGCGGATGTGCGCAGCGAGGGTCAATTCGCTGCGGCGAGCCTCGCGGGGGCGCTCTCGGACCTCCGGGCCGTCGGCACCGAGCTGCCGGAGATGACCGCGGACCTCCGCCGGATCGACGAGCTGATCTCGTACTGGCGCAAGCGTGGCACGGAGGTCGAACTCGTCACCGAGGGCGATTTCGCCGACCTTCCGGCTGTCGTATCGACATCCGTGTACCGGTGCGTCCAGGAGGCACTGACCAACGCGGCCAAGCACGCGCCCGGTGCGCCGGTGAGCGTGGCGGTTCGTCACTCATTCGATCAGCTCTCGCTCGTCGTCGAGAACGGCCGTGCGGATGACGGGCGAGTCCCGGTGGCCGGCCTCGGCCTCGGCGGGGGCCTGTCGGGGGTGTCCGAGCGCATCGAGCTCCTGCGCGGCTCCCATCGAACCGGTCC
>JAPSIU010000144.1 GCA_031178565.1 Leucobacter sp.
GATTCGGAGCGCAGCACGAGGAGGACGGGCAGCAGGACCGGCAGGGAGACCAGCATCGCGATGCCGGCGCGGAAGCCGTCGTCGTAGCGGAGGGGGATCTGCCGCGCGTTCCTGCGCGTGTTCTTACGGCGTCGCATCGCCGAGCAGTCTACCCCTGGAGCGGGGTCGTGGTCACGACGGGCTCGCCGATGCCGGCTCCGTCCGGGCTCGTACGCGTGCCGGGGACGGGGACCAGGCCGCGATCAGCGCCGCGAGTTCCGCCGCCGCTTCGTAGGGGAGCAGGTGGCCGAGACCGGGGAAGACGTGGAAGGTGCCGTCCAAGAAGCCGCTTCCCTCAGCGGTGCACTCGACGCCCGGACTGAGCGGGTCCCGCTCGGCCCCGAGCACGAGGGGCGGGTGCGGGAATCGACCCGCGAAGTCCGAGAGCGCCGAAGTGGTCGATGCCCGGTAGGCCTCGAGGACGACGTCGCGGGAGGAGAAGGCCCCGGCCTGCCGCCGGTGCTCCTCCCTGATCCACCGGCGCAGCGACGCGTCGCGGGCGGATGACATCAGCTCGCCGCCGAGCGCCGCGACGGACCGGCTGCTCAGCAGACGGGTTCCGAGCGGTTCGGGCAGCCGCCGAGCGAGCGCGTAGTAGCCGCGCGCCGCCGCGGTCGCGAATCGCCGCGGTCCGCGGAGTGCGGGGCGCAGGATCGGATTGACGAGGATCGAACCGTCGTGCGCGGCGCCCTGCGCGATCGCGGCCCCGACGAGGACGCTCCCGAACGAGTGCCCGAGCAGCAGACCCGGCGACTCGAGGCCGTCGGCGAGCTCGCTCAGCCAGGCCCCGTAGCCGGAGGTGTCGTGCGGACCTTCGAGCGGAGACGACGTCCCGCAGCCGGGGAGATCG
This sequence comes from Leucobacter sp., assembly GCA_031178565.1. Lineage (GTDB taxonomy): Bacteria > Actinomycetota > Actinomycetes > Actinomycetales > Microbacteriaceae > Leucobacter. The sequence goes on from JAPSIU010000144.1 coordinate 890, forward strand.
GGGACGAGCACGCGGTATCCGAGCCGTGCGAGTGCGCGGGCGAGGGGCTCGAGGCCGAAGTGGGTTCCTCGAAAGCCGTGGATCGCGACGATCTCCGCGCCTCCTTCACTGCCGTAGGCGTAGACGGCGGTGCGCGAGCCGCGGATGAGGAGGCGCGAGGAGGTCTCCGGCATCTCCGCCTCGTCACGCGGCACGGGGAGCCTCGATCTCAGTCTCCGCGCCTCGTCGCCGGAACGCCTCCCGCGCCTCGTCGTAGAGTGCGAGGGCTCGGTCCGTCAGGCGACTCTGCACGAAGCGGTCGGTCGGTCGGTCGCCCCCCGCGACCGCCGGGAGTCGGGAGATGAACGCCTCGATCACGGCGGCGAACGCCCCGATCGTGCTGTCGGCCGCGACGTGCCTGAGGTCGGGCGGGAGGTCCAGCGCGACGTCCCGGTCGCGCAGGATCACGGGGGTGCCGACGGAGACGGCCTCGTAGACGGTGAGCCCCTGCGTCTCGTAGCCCACGGAACTCTGCACCACGGCGTCCGCCTGTCGCATCGCGCGGAGGACGAGGTCGTGCGGGACGGAGCCGAAGAAGCGGACTCGCGAACCGAGTCCCAGCTCGGAGGCTCTCCTCCGAGCTCTCCCGAGACCGCTGCCGGAGCCGTACACCCGCACCTCGGCGTCCGCGCCCGATCGCGCGAGCGCCTCGAGGAAGTCTTCGAGGCGCTTCTCGTCGCTGATGCGTCCCGGCCACACCAGCACCGGGCGACGGCGCGCGAGCCTGGGGATGCCCCGCACGGCGGCGAGCTCGTCGTCGTCGACCCCCGTCGGGAGGATCCGGATCTCGCGGTCGACGCCGGTGCGGCCGAGCCGCTCCGCGAAGTGCCTGCTCGGGGCGACCAGAAGATCCGCGCGGTCCGCGAAGGCGCGCGTGTAGTCGGCGAGGCTTCGGATCGACCCGGTATCGAGGAAGTGCTCCTGGAGCGCGAAGAGCAGACGGAACGCCGCGCGCGGGAACGGCACGACCGCCGGCAATCCCACCTCGACGTTGGTGTGCATGGTGTGCACGACCGGCAGGCCGTGGCGCTCCGCGAATCGATAGCCGTTCCAGGCTCCCCAGACGTCGGCCTGGACGTGGACGACGTCGACCGGCGGCTTCGAGGCGAAGCAGAGATCTATCGCCCGGTCGAATCGCGCGCCCGCGAGGCAGAAGGAGTGCTCGCCGACCTGCGTGGCCTGCAGCAGCACGTCGGTCGGCCGGGCGAACCGCAGGGACGGGGTCCGCTTCGAGTCCGGGGCGCATACCGTGACAGTGTGACCGGCGCGTTCGAGATACTTGCGCTGGAGGCCGAGCGATACCTGCAACCCGCCCAGGGTCGCCGGATGCTGGTCGCTGAAGAAGGCTATGTGCATGGAGGGGCTCCTGTCGAGGCGGGGGTTTCGATGGTCCTGCCGGACGCGCGTCCGTCTCCGCACGCGCGTCCGTCTCCGCGTCGCCTGCGGATCCTGCTGACTCCGAGCACGCCGAGGCAGGCGACGAGGCCGAACACCCCGAGCCCCGCCGCGGCTCCGGGGGTGAGACGCGCTTCGCCCAGCACCGTGATCCCGATCGTCGCGGCGGTGATGGGGTCCACGATCGTGAGCGCGGCCACGACGGCCGGTGCCGCGAAGAAGCGGTGCGAGCGCTGCAGCAGGATGTTGGCGATCACTCCCGCTGCCGCGACGACCGCGAGCGCGAGCAGCGCCGGCGGGGCGGCCGCGATCGTCGTGAGGCCGCGCTCGAGCACGAGCGTGACGAGCACCTTGAACACGGTCGTGATGCTGCCGAAGATCATCGCTCCGATGACGAGAGCCGAGAGCCGTACGCCGTGCCGCCGGGAGCGGACCCCGAGCGGCGCGGTCGCGAGACCGAGCAGGGTGAGAGCCGCGAGAACGGCCGTGACCTCCGCGAGCCGGTCCCCTTCCGCGCCCCGGGGCTCCGGAGCCCGATGCCCGGCGATGACGATCACGAAGCCGAGGATCCCGAGCAGCGAGCAGACGACCGAGAGCCATCCCCTCAGATCGACCTCCACTCGCCCGGCGAGTGCGCCGAACACGGCGGATGCGGCGAGCGCCGCGATGCTCATGGCCTGCACGGCGCTGACCGGCGCGAGCGCGAGCGCGAGCGCGACGAAGTTGGTCGACACGGCGATCCCGAGCAGCAGCAGACCGAGCAGCCACTGGGGCGACCGCAGGAAGGACCCCCAGCGCCCGCCCGTGCGGTACACGGCGCGGGACTGGAGCTCGGAGCCGCCGGCGAGCAGCAGGGCCCCGCCGAAGGCGATTCCCAGGCCGAGGATGAAGGCGGTCATTCGCCCCTCCCCGGTGCCGCCAGCACGCGCCGCAACAGGGGCGTCGTCGCGTCGACTGCCGCGCTCACGAGCCACACGCCGATCCCGATCACCGCGACGGTGCCCGCCACGAACAGCGGCGAGACGACGAGCGCGGTCGGGATCAGCGGGGGCACGAGGGCGACCCAGGCGAGTCCGGCGCTCGCGGCGAGCATCGCCGGCGCCAGCACCCGCCGCCGCCGCGACCCGTTCAGCTCCGCGAACGGCATGCCGATCCGGTCGAGCGCGATGTAGAGGTCACGGCGCTCGAGCACGGCCGCTGCCTGTGCGATCCCGGTCTGGCACGCGGTGACGAGGAACGACACGGCGACGAGGGCGACGAGCATCGTTCGGGCGTCGGTGAAGAGGAGCAGCTGGTCCGCCGTCATCAGTTCCCGGCTCCCGCTGTTCTGGATCGCATCCAGATAACCGAGCACGGAGCCCGAGGGCAGTGCGATGAACGACGTGAGCGCCACGGCGGAGACCTGCCGCCAGGCCGACTTCGGGTCGTCGAGAATGCCGCGCGCCGCGATGAGCGCGGCCGGTCTCGAGGTGCGGCGGATCCGGAGTCCGGCGAGCAGACCGAGCACGAAGGGCCCGACGACGCCGAGCACGACCATGACGAGGAGCACCGCGGCCGAGAGCGCGAGCACGATCCCGGTCGCACCCCATCCGGGTGAGGCGCTCTGCGCGAGCACCACGGCCGCCGCGACCGCGGCCGCGCCGAGGACGACGCGGAGCCGGCTCAGCTGCGGTGCGTCGCTGCGGGTCCGCACTCCCAGCGGGGAGAGCACCACTCGACGGAGACCGGCGAGCGCGCTGGCGGCCGCGATCGCCACGAGCAGCAGCGGGATCGCCGCGCAGATCCACCACGGCAGCCAGAGTTCCCGGGGCTCCAGCCGCCGTCCGTAGACGGTGAGCAGCGCCAGTGCGGACGGCAGGGCCGCCGAGGCCGCGGTGCCGAGCGCGACGCCGAGCGCCGCGAGGAACGTGCTCTCGGCGACCGCGATGCGCCGCACCCGGCGAGCGGTCGCGCCGAGCAGCCGGAGCGTCGCGAGTCGCTCGTCGCGGCTCCGGGCGGCGAGCCTCGCCGCTGCGACTCCCAGCGTGCCGAGCGGCACGAGGAGCAGGACGACGAGGGCGACCGCGAGCAGCCGATAGCCTCCCTCGTCCGACGGCACGCGCCAGAAGACGACGGAGAGCATCGCCACCGCGAACGCGAGCAGCGTCGAGACCGCCGAGGCGGTGATCTGCAGGCCCGCGACCGGAGCCGATCCGCGCCTGGGCAGCACCAGCAGGCTCAGCCCGCCGGACCGCGATCCGTCTCTGTTCGACCCGCCGGACCGCGATCCGTCGCGGTTCGCCCCGTGGGAGCCATCGGTCACCTCGAGGCCTCGATCCGACCGTCGCGGAGCCTCACCGTGCGGTCGCAGCGAGAAGCCACACGCGCATCGTGCGTCACGATTACGAGCGCCCGATCCGCGCCCCTGCCTGCGGCGAGCAGTGCCTCGAGCACCTCGTCGGCGGTGCTCGAATCGAGCGCGCCGGTGGGCTCGTCCGCGAAGACCAGGCTCGGCTCGGCGATGAGCGCACGCGCGATCGCGACGCGCTGGGCCTGCCCGCCGGAGAGCCGGCCGATCCTGCGATCGCCCAGGCCCTTCAGCCCCAATCGTCCGAGTACCTCGGCCGACCGCGACCTGGCCTCCGACCGGGCGTACCCGAGCAGCAGCATGGGCAGCTCGACGTTCTCGGAGGCCGTGAGCTCGGGGAGCAGGAGCCCCTGCTGGAACACGAAGCCGAAACGTCGCAGACGGAGCGAGGACCGCTCGTCGTCGCCGAGCGACGCGAGATCCGCGGCTCCCTCACTGTCTTCACCGCCCGTGCTGCCTGCGCCGCGCAGGAGCACACGGCCTTCGTCGGGTGCGATGATCCCGGCGAGAACGTGCAGCAGCGTCGATTTGCCCGACCCGCTGGGCCCCATGATCGCGACCGCCTCGCCCGCTCGCACCGTGAGGTCGGCGTCGTCCAGCGCCCGGGTGCGGCCGAACGATTTGCCGGCGCCCTCGGCGCGGAGCAACCAGGGCATCTCGGCGGATTCGGTGCTGGGATCCGGGGCCGCGGGGACCGGACGGTGGGCGAAACGGGGACGGATGCTCATGCACTCAACGCTAGGAACGGGCGGAATCCCGGAACACCACCCGTGGATGGAATCGAGGGTGCCGATTCCCGGCGCGGCTCTCCACCCACGGGTGGTGGGGCCTCCCGGCCGCGTCGCGTAGGGTCGAATCAGCCGGACCGCGAATCGCGGCGATGATGCGCGTGCTGCGCCGGCAGTCGCGAGCAGGAGAGGGCGGTGCGAACGTGACCCCGGAGCGCGAGGCGGGCATGAGTACGGTCGGCACCGGTACGGCGACCGCGCGTACGGCGACCGGTACGGCGACCGCCGTTGATGGGCCGGTCCTCCGCAGGTCGAGAATCGTGCGGTGGTTCTCGGAACGCCCGCGGATCGGCGACGTCGCCGTGATCCTCGTCATCACACTGCCGTTGCCCTCCGTGCTGCTGCTGACCGCCCCGCAGCACGCCTGGCTCGGCTATCTTTGCACGGCGGCGGTCGCTGTCGTGTTCTGGTGGCGACGGTCCCACCCGCTCGCGGTGCTGCTGCTCGGTGTGGGGATCGCGGCGCTGAACCCGGTCTACGCGCACTCCATCAGCGGCGCCGCGTTCGAGAGCGTGTTCGGCGTGTTCGCTCTGGCGACCCGGGCGCGGCCCCGCACGGCCCTGTTCGGCTATCTCGGGAGCCAGATGGTCATCCTCGCGGTCTCGGGTATCGCCATCCTGCTCGGGCTCCGCGAGAACCTCCCGTACGTGCTGCTGCAGCCGGCTCCGCTCATCGCGCTCGCGCTCGGCATCGCCGTGCGCGCGAACGGTGCGCGCCGCGCCGCGCTGGAGGAGGTCGTCGCGATGCGCGTCGAGCGGGCGGCGCGCGCGGAGCGGGCGAGGATCACCGCCGAGATGCACGACGTCGTCGCCCACTCGGTCACCGTGATGATCGCGCTCGCGGGCGGCGCGCGGGCGGGGTGGCAGAAGCATCCGGAACGCGCTCGGCAAGCGCTCGACCAGCTCGGCAGCGTCGGAGCCGAGGCGCTGGGGGAGATGCAGCGGATTCTCGGCGTGCTGCGCAGCGGTGATGACGACCTCGACGAGGCGCTCGAGCGCTCGGGCCACAACGTTCCCCCGCTCGAGGAGCTGGTCGAGGTGTTCCGGGCCGCCGGACTGCCGGTCGCCCTCGAGCGGCGCGGAGGCGAGACGCCCGCCGATCCCGCACTGCGCACCACCGTGTACCGCATCGTGCAGGAGTCGCTCACGAACGCGCTGCGCTATGCGAGAGACGCGAGCCGCGTGGACGTCGCGATCGACTGCCGGGAGGACGCGCTGATCGTCACGGTGCAGGACGACGGTGCCGCTGGCGCTGCGGATGCAACGGCTGCGGCGGAGGGCCGGTTCGGCCGGGGAGAGGGATTTCCCGGACCCGGCTTCGCGCTCGGCGGCGGTGTCGGTCTGCCCGCCATGCGCGAGCGCGCAGCGGTATTCGGGGGAACCCTCGACGCCGGCCCCGACGCCTCCGGGACAGGAT
>JAPSIU010000145.1 GCA_031178565.1 Leucobacter sp.
CTCACTTGCTGAACCCGGCGGCGCGAAGGGTGCCGCCGCGCTCGCCGACGGGGACCGGGAGGTCGAGCCGAAGGTGCTTCGCGCGCAGCTCGTCGAGGAAGCGCAGCGCCCGCCGCGCGAAGTAGCCGAGCTCGAGGTCGTGGCGCTTCTTCTCGAGCTCCATGATCACGACGACGGGCAGGACCACGGAGTGCTCGGCGAAGCGGAAGAGCGCCGCCGGGTCGCTGAGCAGCACGGAGGTGTCGAGCACATAGCAGCGTTCCGTCTGCTTCACGGTCGCGAGCTTCTCCGGACCACCGGACGCCTGGATATCGGTGTAGTGGGTATCGGCCACGATGGCTCCTCCGCTCGGGGCGCCTGCCCCAACTCATCGAGACGACCATCGTGTTCCGAGGTGGTTGCTGCGGCCGCCTCGACCGGGCACCCTGCCCGATAGCTCACACGGTACGCCTCAATGCTGACAGCGGGCAATAATGACACGCGAAGCGCTCGTGTCCTCCGCGTGAACGGTTTCGCTCACGCGGGGGTCGCGGGACCGGTATTCTGTACTTCGGACTGTCCGCCCTTATGAAAGAGGAGCACCGCTTGCGAACGATCGACTGGGTCGACGGAGCCATCGAACTCATCGATCAGACCCTCCTCCCGCACCGCATCGAGGTGCACCGGGTCACGGAGCTCCCCGAGCTGATCGACGACATCCAGCGCCTCGCGGTTCGCGGCGCTCCCGCGCTCGGCGTCGCCGGCGCGCTCGGCGTCGCGCTCATCGCGGCGAGCGTCGACGCCGCGAACGGCGACGAGGAGTTCGACACGGACGAGGTGCGGCGGCAGGCGGCACTGCTGCGGGAGGCCCGTCCCACCGCCGTGAACCTCTCCTGGGGAGTCGACCGGGCCCTCTCCCGGCTCTCGGACGGCGCCGAAGCGATTCTGCGCGAGGCGCTCGCGATCCGCGACGAAGACGTCGCGGCGTGCGTGTCCATGGGGCTCCGCGGCGCCGACCTCACGCGTGAGCTCACCGGCAAGGACCGCGTTCGGGTCATGACGATCTGCAACACCGGCAGCCTCGCCACAGTGGAGCGCGGTACCGCCCTCGGCGTGATCCAGACGCTCCTCGAGCAGGGTTCGCTCGAGGAGGCCTTCCCGCTCGAGACGCGCCCGCTGCTGCAGGGCGCTCGCCTCACCGCCTGGGAGCTGCAGCGGATGGAGGCGCCGTTCCGGCTCCTCATCGACTCGGCCGGCCCGTTCCTGCTTTCGCGCGGGATCGCCGACGCGGTGTTCATCGGCGCGGATCGGATCGCCGCCAACGGCGACACCGCCAACAAGATCGGGTCGTTCTCGCTCGCGCTCGCGGCGCAGCACGCGGGCGTCCCCTTCATCGTGGTCGCCCCGGAGTCGACGATCGACATGGCGACCGAGAGCGGCGCCGACATCGAGATCGAGGATCGCGGCGTCGCAGAGGTCGCGGGTTTCGGAGGCGTCGGCACCGCGCCCGAGGGTGTCGGCGCCGTCAATCCGGCGTTCGACGTGACCCCCCACGACCTCATCACCGCGATCGTCACCGAGCGACGCGTGATCCTGCCGGGCAAGGGGCAGGATCTCTCGAGCGTTCCGCTCGGGGATGTCCGGTCCTAAGCTCTACTGCAACACCCCCTCTTCGCATTCGAAAGGAACGCATATGTTCTTCACCAAGCGCCGCGCCCGCGCGGCCCTGTTCGCGGGAGCCGCGTCGGCCGCCCTCCTGCTCACCTCCTGCGCCGGAGGCGGCGGGGGAACCGAGGAGGGGGGCGACGAGGGGCCCGGCTTCATCTACATCACGAGCGACCCCATCGGCCAGAACGAGTTCCTGAAGTCGGGCAAGGTCGGCATCGAGAACGTCGCGGAGGAGTTCGAGGGCACCTCCGACACCTTCGAATCGAAGGACGAGGCCACCCGCCGCTCGAACCTCGAGGCCGCGATCGCCGAGGCGCCCGAGGTCATCGTGATGCTCGGCTTCCAGTTCGCCGACGTGGCGAAGGAGCTCGCCGAGCAGAATCCCCAGCAGAAGTTCCTGCTGATCGACACCTTCGTCGAGGGAGCACCCGAGAACCTCTACCAGGCCACCTTCCGCGAGCAGGAGCCCTCCTACCTCCTCGGCGTCGAGGCGGGGATGCTCACCCAGTCGGGCAAGGTCGGCTCGGTCGTGTCGCTCGACATCCCGCTGCTGAAGAAGTACTCCGACGGCTTCGCCGAGGGTGCGAAGAGCGTCAAGCCCGACGTCGAGACCGTCGCCCCGCAGGTCATCGGCGGCGACAACCCCTTCGCCGATCCCGCGCGCGGCAAGGAGCAGGCGCTCGCCTTCGCCGCGACCGGCGTGGATCAGGTCTTCGCGGTCGGCGCGGCATCGAACGGCGGCATCATCGAGGCCGCGACCGAGCGGGGCTTCTCCGCCTACGGCGTCGACGCCAACCAGTGCCCCATGGCTCCCGGCTCGGTCGTCGATGGAACCGTCAAGTCGGTGGACCGGGTCATCGAGACGGTCGTCGGCGAGATCATGGACGGCACCAGCGCCGCGGACGCCACGACCTCGTTCGGCCTCGCCGAGGAGGGCATGACGATCGTCAGTCTCACGGAGGACGCGGCCGAGTCGCAGTGCACCGTGATGGAGAACCCCGAGGTGCTCGAGAAGGTCGAGCAGGTGCGCGATGACATCGTGAGCGGCGAGATCACGGTCACCGACCCGACCGCGTAGCTCCCGCAGGGATCCTGCGAATCCGCGCAGGATCCCACACCGCACCACCTCGAACCCGAAGGAGTGAGCATGGTCGCCGAGGTCTCCATGCGCGGGATCACCAAGCGCTTCCCCGGCGTGCTCGCCGATGACGACGTCGACTTCGACGTCGAGAGCGGCGAGATCCACGCCCTGATGGGCGAGAACGGCGCGGGCAAGTCGATCCTGATGTCGATGCTCGCCGGCGTCTACCAGCCGGACGAGGGCGAGATCTTCATCCGCGGGGAACGGCGGAGCTTCTCCTCCCCGCTCGACGCCATCGACGCGGGCATCGGCATGGTGTTCCAGTCGTTCAAGCTCTTCCCGTCGCTGACGATCGCCGAGAACGTGGTGTTCAGGCGGGAACCCACCCGGCGCGGCCTCATCGACCGCGCCGCCGCGAACCGGCGGGTCTCCGAGATCGCCGAGCAGTACGGCCTGGCCCTCGACCCGACGGCCCGCGTCGACTCCGTTCCAGTCGGCGTGCTGCAGCGCGTGGAGATCGTGAAGGCGCTCTACCGCGAGGCCCGCGTGCTGATCCTCGACGAACCGACCGCCGTGCTCACGCCGCAGGAGACCGAACGCCTCTTCGACGTGCTGCGCGCCCTGAAGGCCGACGGACGCACCATCATTCTCATCACCCACAAGCTGAACGAGGTCATGGCGATCTCCGACCGCGTCACGGTGCTGCGCGACGGCAGGAACGTGGCCCGGCTCGTCACCGCCGAGAGCTCCCCCGAGGAGATCACCCGCCACATGACGGGGCGCGACGTGGACCTCACCACGCCTCCCCCGGCCCTGGCCCCCGGAGCGACCGTGCTCGAGGTGCGCGGGCTCACGGTCCCGGGCTCGGGAGACCGCGCGGCCGTGGACGACGCCAGCCTCACGGTCCGGGCGGGTGAGGTCGTGGGCATCGCCGGCGTCGCGGGGAACGGCCAGGTCGAACTCGCCGAGGCCATCATCGGAATGCGACGCGCGAGCGCCGGACGCATCGCGGTCGGCGACCGGGACCTCAGCCAATCCTCCATCGCCCAGCGCCGCGACGGCGGGGTCGCCTACATCCCCGAGGATCGGCACGCCGTCGGCAGCGCCGGGACGGCCGATGCCGTCGACAACCTCGCGCTGGGCCACCATCGCAAGTCCCCGATCCTCACCCGCGGTCTGCTCTCCCGCAGCGCGATGCTCGACCACGCGAAGCGGCTCATCTCGCGCTTCGGCGTGAAGATCGCGAGCCCGACGACCGCTGTCGGCACCCTCTCCGGCGGCAATCTGCAGAAGGTCGTCGTCGCCCGGGAGCTCGACTACCGCTCCCCGCTGCTCATCGCCGAGCAGCCCACGCGCGGCGTCGACATCGGTGCGATCGAGTCGATCCATCGCGAACTCTGCGAGTACCGGGACGGCGGCGGCGCGCTGCTGCTCATCTCGGCCGAGCTGAGCGAGATCATGTCGCTGTCGTCGCGCATCCTCGTGATGTTCGAGGGCCGGATCGTCGCCGAGGTGCCGAAGGCCGAGGCCGCGGAGGCGCTGCTCGGCCTCTACATGGCGGGCCACGAGCCCGAGGAACGACATCGACCCGGCGCGTTCAGCGCGCGCGACGGAGACGCCCAGAAGGAGGCCGCCCTGTGAGCGGGATGCAGAGAGCCGGCCGCTGGCTCGCCGGCCCGATTCCGATCTCGGTCGTGCTCGCGCTCGTCATCGGCGCGTGCTTCATGGCGATAGCCGGGATCGACCCGCTGAGCGGCTACCAGGCCATGCTCAGCGGTTCGTTCGGCAGCGGAGCGGGCCTCGCGAACACGCTCCAGCGAGCGGTGCCGATCATCGGCATCGGGATCGCGATCGCCGTCGCGTTCCGCGCCGGCGTGCTCAACCTCGGCACCGAGGGCCAGGCGGGGCTCGGCGCTCTCGCGGGAGGCATCGTCGCGATCTACATGCCGGGGCCGGCCGTCCTCATCGTGCCGCTCGCCTTCGCGGCGGCCATCGCCGTCGGTGCGGCGTGGGGCCTCATCGCCGCCGTGCTGCAGAACCTCCTCGGCGTACCGATCCTGCTCTCGACGCTGCTGCTCAACTATCCGGCTCGGTATTTCTCCTCCTGGCTCATCCGCTTCAGGCTCGACGAACCGGAGTCCGATCTGATCTCGAGCGAGCAGGTGCGCCCCGAGGTGCAGCTCTCGATGCTCGTTCCCCGGGACTCCTCGCTCGCGGAGACACTGCGGAACGGCCTCGGTCCCACCAGCCCCGTCACCGCGGTGCTCACGGGAGTCAACTGGTCGCTCGTGGTCGTGATCCTCGTCGTCGTCGGAGCGATCTTCATGAACCGCCGCACCCGCTACGGCTTCGAGTCCGGCCTCAGCGGCCAGAACGCCGAGTTCGTGAGGTACGGGGGCGTGCAGCCCGGCCCTCTCGTGCTCCGGACGATGGCCCTCTCCGGCGGGCTCGCGGGCCTCGTCGGCCTCATGCTGATCATCGGGGCTCCGAGCACCCGCCTCATCGAGGGGTACTTCGTACAGACCAACTACGCGTGGACGGCCCTCCTCGTGACCCTCCTCGCGCTCTACCGCCCGCTCGGCATCGTGATCGCGGGCCTCTTCTTCGCCGCGATCATGGTCGGCAGCGACGCGATGGGCCGCGAGCTCGGGCTCTCCCCGCAGATCGCCGCGGTGATCCAGGCGCTCGTCATCATCCTGCTCGCCTTCCGCGTCGCACTCCCTCGGCTCCGCAAGAAGCGGGGTCGCTCCGAGGGCCCGGCGGAGACGCCAGTGCTGCCGTCCCTGAACGAGGGACCCGCCGCTCTCGCGGGCGCAGAGTCGAAGGAGTCCGAGCGATGAACTTCCTCACCATGTTCGATCAGGATCTCCTCTCCTCCGTGCTCCGATCGCTCATCCCGATCCTGCTCGCCGCGCTCGGCGGAATGCTCGCGGAGCGCGTCGGCATCTTCAACATCGGTCTCGAGGGCATGATCCTCGTCGGTGCGTTCTCGGGGGTCGCCGCATCCTATTTCACCCACAACTGGGTCGTCGGAGTGATCGTCGCGATGCTCTCGGGCGCGCTGTTCTCGCTGATCCTCGGCTACGGCTCGGTCTATCGCAAGGGCGACCCGATCGTGCTCGCGATCGCGATGAACATCCTCGCGGTGGGCATGACGAGCTTCCTGCTGGTCGCGATCTTCGATGTGCAGGGCGTGTTCCAGGATCCGGGCATCGACGGCATCCCCGTGTGGCGGATCCCGGTGCTCGCCGACATCCCGTGGATCGGCGCCCTGTTCTCGCTCTCTCCCCTCGGGTACCTGGCGCTGCTGCTCGTGCCGGCGCTCTGGATCGTGCTGTTCCGCACACCCCTCGGCCTTCGCCTGCGCGGCGTCGGAGAGCGTCCGCTCGCCGCCGCGACGATGGGCGTCAAGCCGCAGCACTACCAGCTCGGCGCCGTCATCGCCTCGGGCGCGCTCGCGGGGCTCGGCGGGGCGCAGCTCGCGCTCGGCAACGTGGTGCAGTTCACCGAGAACATGTCGGCGGGACGCGGCTGGATCGCGGTCGTCGCGGTGATGCTCGCGCGCGCTCACCCGATCGGCGTGCTGGGCGCGGCCCTGCTCTTCGGCTTCGCCGACGCCCTCGGCTTCCGGCTCCAGTCCTTCGGGCTGCCCCAGCAACTCACGGACGCGGGCCCTTACGTGGTCACGCTCGTCGTGCTCGTGCTCATGAGCCGCCGCTTCCGCAGGACACGAGAGGCCGCGCTCGCGTGAGCGGGGCCGTGAACGGCTCCGTGGGCGGCGCCCTCGACGGCGGCCCCGGGAGCGCCCTGCCGCCCGAAGCCGCGCGCTGGGCGGATCGCCTCGGTCTCGAGCCGCTCGAGCACGAGGGGGGCCTGTTCCGCCGGATGCACCTCGACGAGCACTCGAGCGCCATCTACTACCTGCTCGCGGATCCCGACTTCTCCGCCCTGCACGCCCTCGGCTCCGTGGAGGTCTACCACTGGTACGCGGGTTCGCCCCTGCGGCTCCTGCTGCTCCACCCCGACGGACGCTCCGAGGAGCGCCTGCTCGGACCCGACCTCGAGGCGGGACAGCTCCCGCAGCTCGTCGTGGAGGCCGGGGTCATGAGGTCCCACCACCA
>JAPSIU010000516.1 GCA_031178565.1 Leucobacter sp.
AACTACGGCCTCGACAAGGTGCGCTTCGTGCCGCCCTCGACCTCGATGACCTGGTCGACCGCGAACTGGTAGCCGCCCGTAACCTCCGTGACCTCGGCGATGACGGCGTTCATGCGCACCCGCGCACCGACCTTGACGGGCGACACGAAGCGCACCTTGTCGAGGCCGTAGTTCACCTTCGTCGTGACGCCCTCGAGGTCGAAGAGCTCCGACCAGAACTTCGTCGCCAGCGAGAGCGACAGGAATCCGTGGGCGATCGGGCCGCCGAAGGGGCTCTCCGCGGTGGCGCGCTCGGGATCGACGTGGATCCACTGGTGATCGTCGACGGCGTCGGCGAAGAGGTTCACGCGATCCTGCGTGACCTCGAGCCACTCGGAGACGCCGAGGTCGGTGCCGGCGAGGCCGAGGGCGTCTGCGTAGGCGGCGATGGTGGTCATGGGGTGCTCCTTGGTGTGCGATGGGTTGGTTGGTGCGGTGTCAGGTTCCCTTCGACGGGCTCAGGGAACGGAAGGTCAGGTGAAGGCGGAGGCGCCGGTGAGTGCGCGCCCGACGATGAGGGAGTTGATCTCGTGGGTGCCCTCGTACGAGTAGACGGCCTCGGCGTCCGCGAAGAATCGGGCGACGTCGTTCCCGAGGAGGATCCCGTTGCCACCCGCGATCTCGCGCCCGAGGGCGACGGTCTCACGAGCGCGCAGCGCGGTCCACATCTTCGCGAGCGACGAGTGCTCGTCGCGGCGGATCCCGCGATCCTGCTGCACCGAGAGCTGCGTCACGAGGCCGAGCGAGGCGGTCAGATTGCCGAGCATGCGCGCGAGCTTCTCCTGGACGAGCTGGAAGCCGCCGATCGAGCGGCCGAACTGCTCGCGCTCGCGCGTGCAGGCGAGCGCGGCGTCGAGGGCTCCGGCTTGCAGTCCGGTCGCGATCCAGGCCACGTCGGAGCGCGTCGCCCCGAGGATCCGCGCGACGTCGCGCCAGGAGTTCACGCCCTGCAGCCGTGCCGACTCGGGCACGCGCACGCCGTCGAGCGCGATCGCGGAGTTCTGCATGGGGCGCAGCGAGATCTTGCCGCCGATCGTCTCGAGGCTCACGCCCGGCGCGTCACGGGGCACGAGGAAGGCCTTCACCTCGCCGTCCTCGGCATCCCGCGCGAACACGGCGATCACGTCGGCGCTCGCCGCTCCGCCGATCCAGCGCTTGGCCCCGTCGATGATCCAGCCGTCGCCGTCGCGTCGCGCGGTGGTGCCGAGGCCGCGCGCGATGTCGGATCCGTGCTCGGGCTCGGTCAGCGCGAAGACGCCCTTCAGCGTGAAGTCCCGGACGAGCGGGTCGAGCTCGGCCGCCTGCTCCGGCGAGCCTCCGAGGAGCACGGTGGTGCGGAACAGGCCGGACTGCGCATTCACGAGCGTCGCGACCGAGACGTCGGTGCGGGCGAGCACGTAGTTGCGGAAGCCCGAGAACAGCGAGGAGTCGGCCTCCGCCTCGCCCACCCCGGCGGGGCGCATGAGATCGAGCGGCACGAGGGCCTCGAGGATCTCGTCCGGCATCGTCGCCGTTTCCCAGGCGTCCGCGAGCAGGGGCTGCACCCGCTCATCGAGCACCGATCGCAGCTCGGAGAGCGCTCGCAGCGCGGCCTCGCTCAGGTG
>JAPSIU010000146.1 GCA_031178565.1 Leucobacter sp.
TTGGCGCGAAGTGCGGCCTCCGGCTCGGGAAGTCGCACTTCGCGCCAACCGAAGCCCGGGCGCGCCCGGGACCGGCGCCGGGTGCGTCAGGCTGTCAGAGGCGACGACTAGTCTGGGGGTATGAGCGAGAACGAGGATCGGGCAGCGCACGATGCCGACGTCTCGGCCGACGCCCTGCCCGAGCACGCCGCGGAACCGGCTGAGCACGCCGCCAAGCCTGCCGAGAACGAAGCGGAGCCGGCAGACCACGACGCGGAGTCGAGTGAGCACGCCGAGCGCGCGGCGGGCGCCGAGGACGGGCTGCTCGGCCGCATCGAGCTCATCGAGTCCCAGCCCCTCGCGCAGCGCGCGGCCGGGTTCGAGCAGGTGCACGACGAACTGCTCGCGGAACTCCAGCGGAGCGACCACGGTGCCGCATGATCCGCGGCGCGGCGCGAAGTGGGAGGGGCCTGCGGAGCGGCTCGACCGAGTGCTCGCCGCGCTCGGGCTGGCGCGATCCCGGAGCCGAGCCGGTGAGCTGATCGCCGAGGGGCACGTGCTGATCGACGGCGAGCCGGCCGCGAAGGCCGGTATCCGCGTGAGCGAGGGAGCCCTCATCGAGGTCACCGAGACCGATCGCTACGTCAGCCGCGCCGCCCACAAGCTGATCGCCGGCCTCGACACCTTCGGGATCGACCCCGCGGGCAGGACAGCCCTCGATCTCGGCGCCTCGACCGGAGGCTTCACGCAGGTGCTGCTCGAGCGCGGCGCACGCGTCGTGCAGGCCATCGACGTCGGCCACGGGCAACTCGCCCCCGAGTTGCGCGACGACGCTCGCGTGCGGCTCGTCGAGGGCTGCAACGCGCGCGATCTCACCGCAGAGAGGCTCGCCTCCGCCACCGGGATCGCGGAGGCGCCGAGCCTGGTGGTCGCCGATCTCTCCTTCATCTCGCTCGGCCTGATCCTCCCCGCCATCGCCCGCTGCGCGGCCGCGGATGCGGAACTCGTGCTGCTCATCAAACCCCAGTTCGAGGTGGGGCGCGTGCGTGACGGCGTGGTGACCGACCCTGCGCTCCGCGCCGAAGCGATGCGGATCGTGTTGAACACCGCCGCGGAGGCGGGCTTCGCAGCCCGTGGCCTCGCGGCGTCCCCGATCACGGGAGGCCAGGGGAACCGCGAGTTCCTCGGGCACTTCGCGCGCGGGAGCACGTCGGATCCGACAGAATGGGAGGAGCGGATCGCGGAGCTCAGCGGGGCCGCAGCCCCGCACGTGCAACACACCGAGATCCCCCGAGTGCGAGCGAACGGAGCGGCATGACCACTGCGCAGCGCGAGAGTGTGCGACGAATACTCGTCGTCTCCCACACCCACCGTCAGGAGGCCGTCTCCGCGACGATCGAGGTGGTCTCCGCGCTGCGCGACGCGGGTGTCGTCCCCGTGCTCGAGGCTCAGGACCGCGCGGAGTTCGCTCCGCACCTCGAGATATCGCAGACTGCTCAGCTCGGCACCGATGTGGCCGTCGTCGACCTCGAGGTCGCGCTCGTGCTCGGCGGCGACGGCACGATCCTGCGCGCGGCGGAGCTGCTCCGCGGTTCGGAGTGCCCGATCGTCGGCGTCAATCTGGGGCACGTCGGCTTCCTCGCGGAGATGGAGAGCTATGATCTCTCGTCCACCCTCGATCGTGTGCTCCGTCGCGACTACACCGTCGAGGAGCGGCTCACGATCGATGTCCGCGCCACCTGCGACGGCGAGGTCATCGCCGACACCTGGGCGCTGAACGAGGCGAGCGTCGAGAAGCAGCGCCGGATGCTCGAGGTCGCGATCGGCGTCGACGGCCGCCCGGTGTCTTCGTTCGCCTGCGACGGCGTCGTGCTCGCGACCCCGACGGGATCGACGGCGTACGCCTTCTCCGCGGGCGGGCCCGTCGTGTGGCCCGGCGTCCAGGCGATGCTGATGGTGCCCATCGCGGCGCACGCGCTCTTCAACCGACCGCTCGTCACCGGGACCGACTCCGAGCTGAGCGTGAGGATCCTTCCCGAGAACGTGGGGCCCGGCGTGCTCTGGTGCGACGGACGGCGAAGGACGGAGCTTCCGGCGGGATCCGTCGTCGAGGTGCGCCGCTCGCCGCTCTCGGTGCGTCTCGCGAGACTCGACGAGGCCGTGTTCTCCGACCGCCTCGTGCGGAAGTTCCACCTGCCCGTGTCGGGGTGGCGGGGCTCGCGACCTCCGGGCGAGGGGGTCGCATGATCGAGGAGATGCGGATCCGGGATCTCGGCGTCATCGTCGACACGACACTGACGCTCGGACCCGGTTTCACCGCGATCACCGGTGAGACCGGAGCGGGCAAGACGATGGTCGTGACGGCCCTCGGACTCCTCATGGGGGAGCGCAGCGACGCGGGAGCGGTGCGCACCGGCGCCGCTCAGGCCCGCGTGAGCGGAATCGTGCGCACGGGGGACCCCGCGGTCGCAGAGCTCGCGGACGAGCTGGGCGGCGACATCGAGGACGGTGAACTCGTGCTGAGCCGCACGGTGAGCGCCGAGGGGCGGAGTCGGGCGAGCGTCGGAGGCGCGAGCGCTCCGGTCGGATCGCTCGGTCGACTGGCGGAGCGCCTCTTCGCCGTGCACGGGCAGTCCGAGCAGCTGCGCCTCCGCTCGCTCGCGGCGCAGCGAGACACGCTCGACCGCTTCGGCGGCGAGGAGATCTCCGAGACGCTGCGCGAGTACCGGGCCACTCACCGCGAACGGCAGGAGCTCACCGCCAGAGTCGAGGAGCTGACCTCGGCGCGCGACGATCGCGCGGCGGAGGCCGACCGCCTGCGCGCCGAGCTGGAGGAGATCGCGGGCGTCGATCCGCAACCCGGCGAGGAGACCGAGCTCGCGCAGCGCATCGACCTGCTGAGCAACGTCGAAGCGCTGCGGGCGGCGACCTCGACTGCGCACGAGGCGCTCTCAAGCGACTCGGACGATCCCATGAGCCGGGACGCCGGCGAACTGGTCGACATCGCGCTGCGCGAGGTCGAGCGGGTCGCCGAGCACGACTCCCGGCTCGAGTCGGTACTGGAGATCCTGCGCGGGGTCAGCTTCCAGGTCGCGGAGGCCGCGCGAGAACTCGCCGTCTACGCCGGGGACCTCGACCAGGACGGCCCCGGAGAGCTCGCGCGTGCTAACGAGCGGCTCGCCGCGCTGAGCGGGCTGTTCCGGATCTACGGCAGCGACACCGCGGAGGTCATCGACTACTCGGAGCGCGCGTCGCGGAGGCTCGCGGAGCTGGACGGCGACAGCGACTTGATCGGGGAGCTCGCCGCGCAGCTCGAGACGGCGGAGGCACGGGAGGCATCGCTCGCCGCGCGGCTGTCCGAGCTGCGCGCATCTGCCGCCGGGCGGCTGTCGAGCCTCGTCACGGACGAGCTGCGGCAGCTGGCGCTCCCCGACGCCGAGTTCGTCGTCCGGGTGTCTCCGCTCGACGGTCTCGGCGGATCCGGCGGCGACGAGGTGCAGTTCCTGCTCAGTCCGCATCCCGGAGCGACGCCGCGGCCCATCGCGAAGAGCGCGTCGGGCGGCGAGCTGTCCCGCGTCATGCTCGCGCTCGAGGTCGTCGTGGCCGGAGTGGATCCGGTGCCGACCTTCGTGTTCGACGAGGTGGACGCCGGTGTGGGCGGCGCCGCCGCGATCGAGATCGGGAGGCGTCTCGCGCGTCTCGCGCGCTCCTCGCAGGTGATCGTCGTGACCCACCTCGCGCAGGTCGCGGCGTTCGCGAACAACCACCTCCAGGTCGTCAAGGATTCGGCGGGCGGATTCACCGAGAGCAGCTGCCGCAGGCTCGACGGAGACGAGCGGCTCGGCGAGATGGCGAGGCTCCTCTCAGGGCTCAGCGACTCGTCCAGCGCGCTCGAGCACGCCGCCGAACTGCTCGCCCTGCGGGAATAGCCGAGAATGTCGCGGGTGGCTGATACGCTCCATCCATGGTCAAGTTCTTGGGGTGGAAACGGCGCTTTCGCACCGTGAATCCGGACAAGGAAGGCGACGCGCTCGCGCAGGCCGCGTACCTCGATACGCACCCCGCGGTGGTGCACGCCGACCTCGAGCAGATGGACGCCGAGACCCGCGCCGTCTACCGCGATGCGCGGGAGGCGGCGATCGACGCCCAGGAGGAGCGGGCGAAGCGGCAGACCCGCGAGTTCGTAGTGCGCAGCCCCTTCCAACTCGGCTTCACGGTCACGCTCGGCGTGCTCGTCGCGCTGCTCTTCGGCGGGATCATCGGCGAGCTCAGCACGATCATCATGTACGTCGTCGCCGCGCTCTTCGTCGCGCTGGGCCTCGACCCGCTCGTCCGCTGGCTGGAGCGGAAGGGGGTGAAGCGCCCCTTCGGCATCGGGATCGTGTTCGGCGGCTTCGTGCTCGTGATCGCGGGGCTGCTCGCCATCGTGATCCCGATGATCGCGAACCAGGTCACGCTGCTGATCCGCAGCGCTCCCGGCCTCTTCAGCGACCTGAACCGCCAACCCTGGTTCGTCGACCTCAACACCCGCTTCAACGACTTCATCGACTTCGAGGAGTTGCTGAAGATGGGGCAGGATCTCGTGAGCAAGCCCGAGAACTGGGCGCAGGTCGCGGGCGGCGTGTGGCAAGCCGGCATCGGCATCGCGAACGGACTCACGGCGTCGCTCATCGTGCTGATCCTCACCCTCTACTTCCTGGCCTCTCTCCGCATCATCAAGCGGGCGTTCTACTCCC
The DNA here is from genome assembly GCA_031178565.1 of Leucobacter sp. GTDB lineage: Bacteria > Actinomycetota > Actinomycetes > Actinomycetales > Microbacteriaceae > Leucobacter. The sequence continues at coordinate 4,716 of JAPSIU010000146.1, forward strand.
TCGTGCCGCGCTCCGGCCGCGCGAAGGTCATCGACATCACCGAGCAGGTCACGAAGTCGGTCGGCGGCTACGTCAGCGGCATGGTGGCGCTGGCCTTCATCAACTCCGTGCTCGGCTTCATCATGATGACGATCGTCGGAGTCCCCTTCTCGGGCCTGGTGGCGGTCGGCGTGTTCCTGCTCGCCCTGATCCCTCTCATCGGATCGGTGATGGCCACCGTGCTCGTCTCGATCGTGGCGCTCTTCAACTCGCCCACCACCGTGATCATCGCGGCCGCCTACTACCTCATCTACATGCAGATCGAGTCGTATCTGCTCACGCCGCGCATCATGAACCGGGTCGTCTCCGTGCCCGGCGCGCTCGTCGTCATCGGCGCGCTCGCGGGCGGTACGCTGCTCGGACTCCTCGGCGCGCTGATCTCCATCCCGGTGACGGCGATGGTGCTCATGATCATCAAACAGGTGTGGGTGCCGCGGCAGGAACTGCGATAGCGCCCCGCATCCCAGCAGCATGTCCGAGTTCAACTGATAGGATCGAAGCCCGTGGGAGTAGAGCAGAACGCGGACCAGCCAGGCATCACCAAACACATCTTCGTGACCGGGGGCGTCGTTTCCTCTCTCGGAAAGGGCCTCACGGCCGCGAGCCTGGGCAATCTGCTCACCGCACGCGGGCTGCACGTGGTCATGCAGAAGCTGGATCCGTACCTCAACGTCGATCCGGGCACCATGAATCCGTTCCAGCACGGAGAGGTCTTCGTGACCGATGATGGAGCCGAGACGGACCTCGACATCGGGCACTACGAGCGCTTCCTCGGGATCAACCTGTCGCAGGCCGCGAACGTCACGACCGGACAGATCTACTCGACCGTGATCGCGAAGGAGCGCCGAGGCGAGTATCTCGGCGACACGGTGCAGGTGATCCCGCACATCACCAACGAGATCAAGCGTCGCATGCGCCTCCAGGCCTCCGAGTCGCCCCGCCCCGACGTCATCATCACCGAGGTCGGCGGCACCGTGGGCGACATCGAGTCGCAGCCGTTCCTCGAGTCGGCTCGCCAGGTGCGTCACGAGCTCGGCCGCGGCAACGTGTTCTTCGTGCACGTCTCGCTGGTCCCGTTCATGGGGGCGTCCGGTGAGCAGAAGACCAAACCCACGCAGCACTCGGTCGCGGCTCTCCGCTCGATCGGCATCCAGCCCGACGCGCTCGTGCTGCGCAGTGATCGGCCCGTCACCGACGACAACCTCCGGAAGATCGCGCTCATGTGCGATGTGGACGAGGACGCGGTGGTCAACGCGATCGACGTGCCGAGCATCTACGACCTCCCGCAGCTGCTGAACGACCAGGGGCTCGACCAGACCATCGTCGAGCACCTAGGCCTCACGGATCGTGCGGGCGGCGTCGACTGGCGCGGCTGGCAGCCCGTCATCGACGCCGTGCACCACCCCAAGGGCGAGGTGACGCTCGCGCTCGTCGGCAAGTACATCGACCTCCCCGACGCGTACCTGTCGGTCACCGAGGCGCTGCGCGCCGGCGGATTCGCGCACTCCACCAAGGTCAACATCAAGTGGGTGCCCTCCGACAGCTGCGAGACCCCCGAGGGGGCGCTCGAGGCGCTCGGCGACGTCGACGGCATCTGCGTTCCGGGCGGTTTCGGGATCCGCGGCATCGAGGGCAAGCTCGGGGCGCTCCGCTTCGCGCGCGAGAACGGGATCCCGACCCTCGGGCTGTGCCTCGGCCTGCAGTGCATGGTGATCGAGTACGCCCGCAACGTCGCAGGGTTGGAGAACGCCTCATCCACCGAGTTCGACCCCGAGACGCCGATCCCGGTCATCGCGACCATGGCCGAGCAGGTCGACATCATCGACGGCGGCGATCTCGGCGGCACGATGCGCCTGGGCCTCTACGAGGCCGCGCTCGCCGAGGGGTCCCTCGCGGCCTCCCTCTACGGCGCCCCGGTGTCGAGCGAGCGCCACCGCCACCGCTACGAGGTGAGCAACCGCTACCGCGAGCATGATCCGCGTCGGCGCGGCCACCGAGGTGGAGCTCAAGGAGAAGAAGCACCGTCTGGAGGACGCCATCTCCGCGACCCGCGCCG
>JAPSIU010000517.1 GCA_031178565.1 Leucobacter sp.
CCGACCACCTGCGTCTGGACGAGGCGGCCGTCCGCTTCACGCGGGACTTCTTCGCGCAGCACAAGCCGGTCGGGGCCATCTGCCACGCCGCGTGGATCCTGGCGGAGGCCGACGTCCTCGGCGGGCGCAACCTGACGAGCTACCCGAGCCTTCGGACCGACCTCGTCAACGCGGGAGCGGTCTGGGAGGACAAGGAGGTCATCGTGGATCAGGGCCTGGTGTCGAGCCGCACACCCGACGACCTGCCCGCGTTCAACGCCAAGGTGATCGAGGAGATCGCGGAGGGCCCGCACTCCGGCCAGACGGCCTGACCTCACGACGAGGCCCCCGACCGCTCGCCGGTCGGGGGCCTCGTCGTGCGATGGCGGCCGGTCAGAGCGGCTTGCCTCCCGTCACCGGCAGCACCGCGGCAGACGTGTACGAAGCCGCCTCCGACGCCAGGTACACGTAGGCACCCGCGAGTTCGACGGGCTGGCCGGCGCGTCCGAGCGGGGTGTCCTCGCCGAAGGTCGCGAGACGCTCCTCATCCCACCCGGTGGCGGGGATGAGCGGCGTCCAGATCGGGCCGGGCGCGACGGCGTTGACACGGATGCCTCGGGGTCCGAGCTCCTCGGCGAGAGCCTTCACGAACGCGACCTGGGCGGCCTTCGTCATGGCGTAGTCGATCAGACCGGGCGACGGGTTGAAGGCCTGGACCGAGGAGGTCACGATGATGGATGCGCCCTCCTTCAGGTGCGGCACAGCCGCCCTCGCGGTCCAGATCATCGCGTAGAGGTTGGTCTTGAACACCCGATCGAACTCCTCCGTGGGGAGGTTCTCGATCCCGTCGCGGTCCTTCTGATAGGCCGCGTTGAGCACGAGGATGTCGAGGCCGTCGAACTCGTCGACCGTGTCGACGACGACCCGGGTCGCGAAGTCCTCCTCCCGCAGGTCGCCCGTGAACGCGATCCCGCGTCGGCCGGCCTCCGTGATCAGACGGACGGTGTCGTCGGCGTCCGCCTGCTCCTCGGGCATCGCGACGACGGCGACGTCCGCGCCTTCTCGCGCGTAGGCGATCGCGACCGCGCGCCCGATGCCGGAATCGCCGCCCGTGATGAGTGCGCGGCGCCCTTGCAGCAGACCGGACCCGCGGTAGCGCTCCTCGCCGTGGTCCGGACCGGGACGTGTCTCCTCGATGAGCCCCGGCTGACTCTGCTCCTGTGCGGGGAATCCCTCATCGTGGTGCTTCGTACGAGGGTCGTCGGTGTGGTCGTTCATGATCCTCCTTCGTCGGACGCGTCACGCTACGGATCGCCGATCCGCCGTCGAAGGGGGTTGACGCCGGCCCGCTCGGCGTCGCGATCGGCGGGAGGGAGCGGATCGGCCGTCTAGCGGTCAGCCACGGGTCCTGCAAGCCCTCCGCCGCACGGGCGCTCCGGGCCTATCGTTCTGGGCGATCCCACAATCGAAGGAGCCGACATGAGCGACCGCGACAGCAAGCCGAGTCAGGCCGAGGGCGAGGACCCGTCCCGCCCCGGCTCGGGCGACGCCCCCGAGGCCGAGGGTCACCCCTCGCAGGCCGAGGGCGAGGACGGCGAAGGCGACGATCCATCCGACCTCGAAGGACCGGAGGACCGAGGAGCGCCGTCCGCCGAATCGC
>JAPSIU010000147.1 GCA_031178565.1 Leucobacter sp.
GTTCGACTCGCACTGCGGGTGGCCGAGCTTCTACGAGTCCGTGCGGCCGGAGGCTGTCGAGCTGCTGGAGGACCACTCCCTCGGCGTGGAGCGCACCGAGGTGCGCTGCGCCCGTTGCGGCGGTCATCTGGGCCACGTCTTCCCCGATGGTTTCGGCACGCCCACCGGCGACCGCTACTGCATGAACTCGCTCTCGCTGAGCTTCACACCCGAAGACTGATCCCGGAGTCCGCAGATTCGGGCTCGGGATCGCCGGCCCTCCATTCATGCGGCAGATGCGGCAGATGCGGCAGATGCGGCAGATGCGGCAGCGTCCCTCCCGAGGCCCGAAACCGCGGCGGTTGCACATCTCCGGAGCGGCTTCGGCGCGCACCCACTAAGATGTAACCGTCCAGCTCGGTCGGCTCCATCTCCGACCCGGCCGGCTAAGGCGCTCGAAAAAGGGGCGCTGCTGCCGGGGAGAGGACGCCCCGGCGAGACATACACGGTTCCGATCTCCATATCTCCCTAAGGATCTGTGATGTCCCCTTCTCCCACTCTCACCCGCGCCCTCGCGGAGGCGCTCGCCCGGCACGCCGACCACAGCTTCGGCCTCATGGGCAACGGCAACGCGCACCTCATCGAGGAGCTCGGCGCCGTCGGGATCCCCTACACCGCGGTGCGACACGAGGCAGGAACCGTCGCAGCAGCCGACGCGTATACGCGGGTCAGCGGCACTCCCGCGATCGCCACGACGACCTACGGCGCCGGCTTCACCAACACGCTCACCGCGCTCGCCGAAGCGGCTCAGGCGCGCACCCCCATGCTCGTCGTCGTCGGCGACGCTCCGAGCGCCGGGCCGCGGCCCTGGGACGTGGATCAGGAGATGCTGGCGGCCGCCCTCGGCGTGCGCACCTATCTGCTCTCCGTGACCAACATCGATCGCACGGTCGATCGGGCCGTCTCCTACGCGCTGCGGCTGCGTCGGCCGGTCGTCCTCGGGATCCCCTACGATCTCGCCACCGCCGAGCCGATCGCTCCCGCGGGTGCGCCCGAAACGGCCCGTGCGGCCGAGGGCATCGACCTCGGCGATCCCGCGGTGCTCGCCGCGCTGAGCGCCTCGGTCGCCGACGCACCGGCTTCGACTCCCGGGGGCTCCGAGGTCGATCCGCAGCGGCTCGGCGGCCCCGCCGGGCACCAGCTGGCCGCCGCGGTTCGGGCCCTCGCCGGTGCGGAACGCCCCCTGATCCTCGCCGGCCGCGGCGCGCACCTCGCGGGCGCGTCCGCAGAGCTCGGCCAGCTCGCCGACGCACTCGGTGCGCTTACATCGACCACCGCACTCGCGCGCGGGATCTTCCCCGCCACCGGGTTCGACCTCGGCGTCACAGGGGGCTTCGGCCAGCAGCGCGCCATGGAGACTCTCGCGGAGGCCGATGTCGTGCTCGTGGTCGGCGCGAGCCTCAACCAGTTCACGATGCGCTTCGGCGACCTGTTCGGCGCCGGAACGACGGTGATCCGGATCGACGACGAGCAGGTGACGCCTCCGAAGACGAATCAGCCGATCACGCATCTGCTGCTGCAGGGCGACGCGCGCGCCACCCTCGTTGCGCTTCTCGGAGCGCTCGCGGAAGCACGGCCCGCACCGAGCGGGTGGCGCGAGCGGGTCGCCGGCCTCGAGCCGGACGGCGAGCTGCGGATCCGCGACGCGGGAGACTCCCAGCAGACCGACGGGCTCTGCGCCGACGAGCTCTGCGCCGACGGGCTCTGCGCCGACGGCAGGCTCGATCCGCGCAGCGTCGCCGCCCGCATCGGAGACCTGCTGCCCGCGGAACGCCACGTCACCACGGACGGCGGCCACTTCATCGGTTGGGCCAACATGTACTGGCCCGTGGCGTCGCCCGAGCGGATGATCATGGTCGGCACCGCGTACCAGACGATCGGGCTCGGCTTCCCCACCGTGGCGGGTGTGGCAGCGGCCGCTCCCGGCTCGACGGTCGTGCTGAGCACCGGCGACGGCGGCGGACTCATGGCCCTCGCCGACCTCGAGACCGCGATCCGCACCGCCGACAGCTGCGTGATCGTCGTGTGGAACGACGGTGCGTACGGCGCGGAGGTGCATCTCTACGGCGCGATGGGGCTCGGAGAGGGGCCGATGCTCATCCCGGATGTCGATTTCGCGGGGATCGCGACCGCGCTCGGCGCGCGGGGCGTGGCTGTGCGGCGCCTCGAGGATCTGGAGGCGCTGCGGGAATGGACCGCCGCGGGGGCGCGGGGCACGATCCTGTTGGACTGCCGCGTCTCTCGCAGCGTCGTCGCCGAATACCAGCGCGAGATCCAGCGCGTGAACGGTCTGGACGTTCCGATGGCCTGACCGGGCCGATGGTCCCGGCTTTCTCGGGGTCGGCGGACTGACGGGGCCGGTGGTCTGACGGGGTCGGCGGTCACGTGAGGGGTCGGCGGTCGGTGAGGGGGCGGTGGTCGGGCGGGCCAGGTGGCCTCGCGAGGTCGGCGCGGGGCCGACGGGACCGGTCTGAGGGGCCCGGCGATCCGTGAGGATCTGGCGTCGGCGCGTCTCGGTGGTCCGCGAGGACTTGGCGTCGGCGCGCCTCCGTGGTCCGCGAGGATCCGGTCTCGGCACGATGCCCGTCGCATGGACAGTATTGGAGACCCTCTATAAATCGTCGCGTAGATCTTTGGATCGTGACGGCCGCTCGGGCGTCCGCGAATGTCAGAGGCCCGCGCGATGATGGCGTCATGGATCTCCTCGTCTCCCTCACCGGCCGCATCGCGGATCTGCGCGCGCTGCTCGGCGACGGCGTGACAGCGGAGGAACTGCCGGCCGCGGCGTCGGCACTGGGCGACGCGGAGGTCGTCGAGCTGGTGGAGTCCGCCTCACGCCTGGAACAGTTGGCGGAGCGGGTGCGAATCGCCGCGGTCGGAGTGATCGCGGCGCGTTCCACGCGCGCGGCCGGGCAGGCCGGCGTCGCGCAGTCCCGCGGGCATCGCAGCACCGTCGCGTTAGTGCAGGAGATGACCGGTGCCACTCGGGCCGAAGCCGCGCGGCAGGTGCGCGTCGCCGAGTCGCTCCTCGAAACTCCTGCTCCGCAGATGGTCGGGGCCACGGCTGGTGGTGTGTTCACAGCTGAGGCCGAGACTGGGACTAGTGACGGTGACGGTGCCGACCGCGCGGATTCCCCGGCGCTTCCCGGCTCGGCGCCGCCGTGGCACGCCCCGCTCGACCGGGCCCTGCTCACGGGATCCCTCAGCACGGCTCAGCACGACGCGATCAGGCGCGGTCTCGGTTCACCGCCGGCAGGGCAGAGGCAAGAGGGCGCGGAAGCCGGGGCAGCCGGGACCGGAGCGAGCGACGGAGCTGCCGACACCGGAGCGAGCGACGGGGCTGCCGCAACCACCGGGGCCGGGGCGAGCTCCGAGACGGCAGTGACCGCCGGGACCGAGACGAGCGCCGGGATCGAGTCCCGGATCCCGGACCCCGCGACCATCCAGGCCTGGCGGACCGCGGCCGAGAATCTCATCATCGAAGCCGGGCATCGCACCGTCGAAGACCTCGCCAAGACTGCACGTGCGATCCGCGACCTGCTCGACCCGGAGGGAGCGGAAAGCCGGTACCTGGCCCGCTTCGAGCGACGATCGTTCCGCATGTGGACCGACCGCGAGGGGCTGCATCACGCCGACCTCGTGTGCGACGACACCTCGGCCGCCTGGCTGCGCTCGATCGTCGACTCGGCGCTCCGGCCCCGTCGCGGCGGGCCCCGGTTCATCGACCCCGAGGAGCGGGTCAGAGCGAAGGCGCTGGTGGACGATCCGCGCTCCAACCCGCAGCTCGCCCACGATCTCGTCATCGACCTCCTCAGGGCAGGCGCCCTGGCGACCCCGGAGCAGGTGTTCGGGACGAAGCAGGCCGGCGTGCGCCTCGTGCAGGTCGTCGATGTCGACGGCACTCCCGGTACCGGGTTCTTCGAGGACGATCCCGCACCCGTTCCCGTCGGCGTCGCCGGTCAGCAGGTCTGCAGCAGCGGAGCGGTCCCGGTCACGATCGACAGAAACGGCAGGCCCCTGGATGTGGGGCGCGAGCAGCGCCTGTACACGTCGAAACAGCGAGTAGCGCTCGCGATCCGGGATGGGGGCTGCCGCTGGCCCGGTTGCGATCGTCCACCCGCGTACTGCGAGGCGCATCACATCGACGAGTGGCAGCGAGACCGCGGACGCACCGACCTCGACCGGGGCATCCTGCTCTGCAGATTTCATCACATGCAACTCCACAGCAATCGTTGGAAGATCACGAGAGACAGAACGGGACCAGACCGATACGGTCCGTTCCTCCTGCATCCACCGCCCGAGCTGAGCGGAGATGCGAACGCCCCGGGTCCGAATACCGCGGGTCCGAACGTCCCCGGTCCGTATACCGCCGGTCTGCATACTCCCGGCACAGACGCGCCCGGCACAGACGCCCCCGGCACAGACACCTCCGCTCCAGATACCCTGGGCCCGGGCGCTCCCGGTCCCCGAGAAATGCCGCCCCGACTCGCCCTCAGATACGCGTGGAACCAGCCTGAGCCGAAGCCGCCGCGGCGGCGCTTCCCGGCAGCCGCCTGACCACGGCCTTCTCGTGCAGCGATCCCGCTACGGCACAGCGTGCGGAGCCGACCGCGGCGTCGCGAACGACGAACGTGGGCACGCATCCGGATCGCACACTGGAGCCGGGCGCGCGTCCGGATCGCACACTGGAGCCGGGCGTGGGTCCGAGTCGCGCACCGGAACTGTGCACGCGTCCGGATCGCACACGGGAAACGAAACGGGTCACTCGGGCGTACGCTGGAAAACCACATCACCGCCGACGATCGTTACCGCGGTGCCGATCCGGAAGAGCTCCTCGCGCGGCACCGCGAACGGGTCGATCGTGGAGACCACCAGGTCCGCGCGCTCTCCCACTCGCACACGCCCCGCGGTTTCCAGCACGAGCGAGGAGGACCCGCTCGTGTACGCGGCCAGCGCCTCCTCGAGCGTCAACGCCTGCGCGGGCGAGAGCGGCGGAGCGCCCGCCGACGGACCGAGCGGGTGCGCCCGATTGACCGCCACGTGAATCGCCTGCCAGGGATCCGCGAGCGACACCGGCCAGTCGGATCCCATCGCGAGGTCAGCCCCGCTCTCCGCGATCTCGCGGAACGGGTAGGCCCGCTCCGCCCGCTGCTCGCCGACCACGGCGATCATCGACTCGTCACGCGTCGCCCAGAGGCCCTGGATGTTCGCCGTGACGCCGAGCGGTCCGAAACGGGAAACGTCGGCGGCGTCGACCATCGACAGGTGCGCGAAGTGATGACGCGGCCCCGGGCCGTTCGCGCGGCGCGCCGCCTCGACGGCGTCGAGCGCCACCCTCGTGCCGCGATCCCCCATGATGTGCAGGTGCAGGGCAAAACCGCGGGCGTCGAGCTCGACCGCCAGCCCGCGCATCGTCTCGGCATCGATGTGCAGCTCTCCCGAGTGCGGATGGGAGCAGTACGGGCTGAGCAGCGCCGCCGTCTCGCCCTGCGGCACCCCGTCGACCATCGCCTTACAGGTGGAGGACGGGAAGCCCGCCGCCTCGTTCTCGGCCCGGCGCCGCTCGAACTCGGAGACCAGCCCCGGGACATCGGAGAGTGTCGTCCCCGGCGGGATCCAGAGCGCACCCGAGACTCGACTGCGCAGAGAGCCATCGGCGATTGCGGCGAGGTAGGCGGCCGTGCAATCGGCCTTGCCGTTGAACTCCCCGAGGATCGCCTCGTGCCACCCCGTCACACCGAGCGACCACAGGTAGTCCTGCGCCTCCAGCAGTCCGGCGAGCATATCCTCGTCGGTGGACTTGGGAATGAACGGAGCGAGCAGCTCGACACCGCCCTCGTTGAGATAGCCGGTGGGCTCGCCGTGCTCATCCACGTAGACGTGCCCGTTGGCGGGCTGCGGAGTACCGCGGTCGATACCGGCGATCTCGAGCGCACGGGAGTTGGCCCAGAGCGTGTGATGCCCGGCATCGCTCAGGGCGACGGGTCGATCGGGGACGATCGCGTCGAGCATCTGCCTCGTCGGATGCGGGAACAGTTCATGCGACCAGCCGCCGCCGGTCAGCCACACGACGTCGTCGGTGGCGGTGCTGCCGCCCGCGGTGCCGCCGCCCGCGGCGCCGCCACCCACGGTACCGCCACCCTCGGTATTGCCGCCCGCCGCGTCGGCGCAGGCCGCGTCGAGCGAGGCCGCAGCGCGCGCGATCAGCTCGAGTGTCTCCTCCACCGACCGGGCCGACGTGAGGTCGAGGCTCAGGCGCTCGACGCCGGCGAAGACGGCGTGAACGTGGGCGTCCACGAAGCCGGGCAGGATCGCGCCGCCCGCGGCATCGACCACACGCGTCTCCGGGCCGCGCAGAGCCAGCACCGCGGCGTCATCGCCGATCACCACGATCCGCCCGCCCGCGACGGCGACGGCGGTGCTGCGAGTGCGCACCCGTCCGTCGAACACACGTCCCGACACGATGCACAGGTCTGCGAATGAAGTCATACTCGTTCTTTCTCTCGGGAAGGGCCGGTGACGGTCGGGCTCTGGGGGTGGATCGGTACCGGGTAGACCGGTACCGGGTGGATCGAGCTCGGACGGATCGAGCACGGGCTCGGCGTCGAGAACCGCGCGAGACCCCGGATTTCCGCCGATGCGGTCACGCGAGCTCCTCCATATCGGGAACGGTCTGCACCCCGGTGATGACGGGGATCGCCGAGGTGCGGCCGCGCAGGCGCCGCATCGGCCGC
>JAPSIU010000518.1 GCA_031178565.1 Leucobacter sp.
TCCCGAGCCTCGCATCGGTGGATCCGGACGAGATCTTCCCGCAGCCCCCGGGCGCGCTGCCCGACCGCTACGAGGAGGTCGAGGACTACGAGAACCGCTACCGGGCGACCGTCGCCCTCGCGCAGCGGGGCATCTCCGACCCGCGGGAGCGCCCCGACTTCGCCGACGGGCTGCGGGCGCTGGTGAGACTGCGCGAGGAGCTCTTCGAGAGCTGGCTCGCGGAGCAGGGCTTCGACGGCGTCGTGTTCCCCGCGAACGCCGACGTGGGAGCGTGGAACGCCGACGTCGACGAGGCCGCGGCGGACCGGGCCTGGGCCAACGGGGTGTTCTTCTCCAACGGCAATTACGCACTGCGTCACCTCGGGATCCCGACCGTGACGGTCGCGATGGGGCTCATGGGCGACATCGGGATGCCGGTGGGCCTCACCTTCGCGGGCGCCGCCTACGCGGATCCCGAGCTGCTCGGATACGCGGCGGCATTCGAGGCCGGCGGAACCGGCACCCTCCGCAGGCCCCCGGCATCGACGCCGGCGCTGCCGGAGGACCGCTCGGCGTAGATGCGCGGCGCCCCCGGCGGGGCCGGCAGGCGGCGCTACTCGGCGGCGTCCTGAGAATCCGGCTCCGCGATGGGCTCGAAGCGGTCGACGCTGAGGGCCAGTCGGCGCAGCAGCACCGAGAGCCGGTCCCGCTCGGATCGCGGCAGTCCGCCGAGCAGCCGCTCCTCGGCATCGCTCAGGCGGGTCATCGCCGCGTCGACGAGGGTCAGGCCGAGCGGCGTCATCTCCACGAGCACGCCGCGGCCGTCGTTCGGATCGGTGAGCCGCTGGACCAACCCGCGATCGACCATCCGGTCGATCCGATTGGTCATGGTGCCGCTCGACACCATGGTCTGCTGCACCAGCACCTTGGGGCTCTGTCTGAACGGCTCGCCCCCGCGGCGCAGCACGGCGAGCACGTCGAACTCCCACGAGGTGAGCCCCGAGCGCTCGAAGGCGTGGGCGCGCGCGCGATCGAGGTGCTTGGCGATCCGCCACAGCCGGGAGAAGATGGCGAGCGGAGCGAGATCGAGATCGGGGCGCGCGCGACTCCAATCGTCGATGATCCGGTCAACCTCGTCCTGATGCTTCATGCTCACCATTATCGGGGTGATGCATCTCCTGACGGCCGTGCCGCACGGGGCGCGGGGCACTTCGCGCATCTGGCAGACTGTACTGGTGCCGATCATCGGCGCGATCCGCCTTGGTGTAATGGCAGCACGACAGCCTTTGGAGCTGTGAAGTCTAGGTTCGAATCCTAGGGGCGGAGCTGCGGCGGACGCCGCTCCGGAAATCCGGCAGGAAGGACCACACACATGGCAGAACGGTCGCTCGCGGTCGTCATCCTCGCTGCGGGTCAGGGGACTCGGATGAGGTCCTCGGTCCCGAAGGTGCTGCATCGCATCGGGGGCCGGTCCCTCATCGCGCACGTCCTCGACGCCGCCGCCGCGCTCTCGCCCGAGAAGATCCTCGCCGTCGTGCGCCACGAGCGCGAGCGGGTCTCGGAGGCGATCCTCGACCACGCCCCCGACACGGTGATCGTGGATCAGGACGACGTCCCCGGCACGGGGCGCGCGGTCGAGCAGGCGCTCG
>JAPSIU010000519.1 GCA_031178565.1 Leucobacter sp.
CGCTCGGGTGCGCGTGCCGATCGAATTCGCCTCCTCCGCCCGCTCCACGGTCGGCCTGGAGTGGGAGGTCATGCTCGCGGATCCCACGACCGGAGATCTGGTCGGTCGTGCGCCCGAGCTGCTGACCCGGCTCGAGCAGCAGAGCGCACCCGAGCGGCACACGGTCACCGGCGAGCTCCTCACCAACACCATCGAGGTCACCAGCGGCGTGGGCATGAGCGTCTCGGACGCGGTGGATGACATCGCTGCGGCGATCGCCGCCGTTCGACGATCGACGGATCCGGCCGGTGTCGAGCTGCTCTCGGCCGGCAGCCACCCGTTCGCGCAGTGGTACGACCAGCGGGTGACCGACAAGAACCGCTATCACAAGCTGATCGAGCGCACCCAGTGGTGGGGGCGCAACATGATGATCTGGGGAATCCATGTGCACGTCGGCGTGGATGACCGCGACAAGGTGATGCCGATCATCGGCGCCCTCTCCGCGTTCCTCCCCCACCTGCAGGCGCTGTCGGCTTCGAGCCCGTACTGGGCCGGGGAGCGCACCGGTTACGCCTCGAACCGCGCCCTCGTGTTCCAGCAGCTGCCGACCGCTGGGCTCCCGTGGCCCATCTCCAGCTGGCGGGAGTTCGAGACGTTCGTCGACGACATGACCCGCACCGGTGTGATGGAGGATCCCTCCGAGATCCGCTGGGACATCAGGCCGGCGCCGAAATGGGGCACGATCGAGGTTCGCGCCTGCGACGGCATGTCGACTCTGACCGAACTGGCATCGGTCGCCGCACTCACGCAGACGCTGGTCGAGTTCTTCTCCCGCGAGCTCGACGAGGGCAGGCAGCTCCCGGTTCTCCAGTCCTGGTTCCACCGCGAGAACAAGTGGCGAGCCGCCCGATACGGATTGGGGGCGAGGGTCATCGTCGACCGCGCCGGGTCGCAGGTGCCGATTCGCGACCACATCGGCGCCGTCGTAGATGATCTGCTCCCCATCGCGCGCGAGCTGCACTGCGAACGCGAGTTGGAGGGCGTCCTCGCGATCGTGCGGGACGGCGCCAGCTACGCGCGGCAGCTCGGCGCGGCCGACGCCGCCGGCGGCGACCTGCGGGCGGTCGTGCAGCACCTCATCCGCGAGTTCAGGGCGGGACCCGAAGCGTCGGTCTCCGGCTGAGCGTCAGTCCTCGTCCGCGAGCAGGCGCGCGAGCGTCTCGTCGAGGACGATGTCGGTGATGATCCTCGCGGATATCGCGGCGCGCAGCGAGCCGAGCTTGGCGGCACCTGAGACGACACAGACGCGGCGAGGCGCGCGCCGCAGGCGATCGAGCCCGGGGCCGGTGGAGCGGGCATTCAGGCGGATGTCCCGCCAGCTGCCGTCCCGTCGATAGAAGACGGTGGCCACGTCGCCGATCGCGCCGTCCTCGCGCAGACTCCGATAGTCCTCGGGGGCGAGATATCCGCCCACGTACACCCGGCTCGGCACCTCGGCCTGAGGCGAGCCCAGCCCGAAGACGGCGAGGTCCATCTTCGCCTGGAAGGCGAGAACCCGGCGAGTGCTGCGTTCGCGCCACATCGCCTCCCTGGTCTCCGGATCGTCGAAGAAGGCGGGAACCGGGAACTGCTCGACCTGCGCGCC
>JAPSIU010000520.1 GCA_031178565.1 Leucobacter sp.
GCGAGGCGCAGGATCGTGCGCGAGGTGTACTCGCTCGGCTTGATGACCACGGTGTTGCCCGCGGCCAGCGCCGGGGCGAGCTTCGAGGTGGTGAGGGTGAGGGGCGAGTTCCAGGGTGTGATGACGCCCACGACGCCGAGGGGTTCGCGCTGCGTATAGTTGAGGATCTCGAGACTGGTCGCAGGGATCTGCGCACCCTGGATCTTGTCGGCGAGACCCGCGTAGTAGTAGTAATACTCGGGGAGGGCGCGCATCTGCCCCCGCATTTCGCGCAGCAGCTTGCCGTTGTCGACGCTCTCGAGCAGAGCGAGTTCGTCGGCGTGCTCGCCGATGAGGTCGCCGAGGCGCCGCAGCAGGTGACCGCGCTTCGTAGCCGTGAGACCGGCCCAGCCGGGCGATTCGAAGGCCGCGCGAGCGGAGGCGACGGCGCGGTCGATGTCCTCGGCGGTGCCGCGGGCGGCCTCGTAGAGCACCTCGAGCGTCGCGGGGTTGGTGCTCTCGAAGTACGCGCCGTCGGCGGGAGCGACGTGCTCCCCGCCGATGAAGTGGTCGAGGCGTTCAGTCTTGCTGGGCTCGTTCATGCTCAGCTCCTTCCGATTCTTCGATGAACGCGGTGATGGCCGCGGCGAGCGCCGGCGCGTTCTCCACCGGCATCATGTGCCGGGCACCCGGTACGATCCGCACTCGGCAGTCGGGGATCGCCTCCGCGAGCCGGTGCGACATCTCGGGGGTCGAACCGGGGTCGAGCTCTCCGGTGATCGCCAGGGACGGCGCTTCGATGCGCTCGAGTTCCGGGCCGATCTCGCGGTCGCCGCGTACGAACACGGTGTAGGCGTGCAGGTAGGACTCGATGTCGTTGGCGAGCAGCGTGGCCCGCGTGCGGTCGACGGTCCTCTGGGGCACGTCGGTGGTCGCCGCGGGGTACCAGCGCTCGATCGAGGCTTCGACGCCCTCGGCGAAGTCGTCGCCGGCGGTGGCGAGGCGGGCCTCGACCTTCTCGGCCTCATCCGGGGTGCGCCGGCACACGGAGTTGACCGAGGTGAGCGTCAGGACCCGTTCGGGAGCGTAGCGTGCGATGTGCTGCGCGATCAGTGCGCCGAGCGAGAAGCCCACGAGATGCACCCGTCCCCGAGGGAGGCGTACGAGCACGTCATCCGCGAGCGATGCGAGCGTCTGAGGTGCGCGCAGCGGCGGCTGCTCGCCGTGACCGGGGAGGTCGAGCGCTACGCACGGCCGACCGTCGGCTTCGAGCAGTTCGATGAGGGGACGCCACATGGTGCGGTCGAGGCCGACGCCGTGCAGCAGCACGATCGGCACGCGGGGGGCGGAGGCGCTCACGAGTAGCTCCGCGTCAGTCCGAGCCGAGCGGGGCGAGACGCTGCTGCGGGCGGCCGCGGCTGGCGCCCGCGAGGGCTACGAGGATCTCGTCGGGATGCGGCGCATCCGCGACGCGCGCCTCGACCGACTGGTGGTGCGAGCGGATCTTCATGTCGGTGAAGTGCTTCAGCGGAATGTCGAAGTTGATCCCAGCGGGGCCCCGCTTCTCCACGGCGGGCAGCAGCGTCGTCGCGTTCGCGGCGTTGCGGAAGTGATCGCCGAAGCGCAGATTGTGGATCAGTCCCG
>JAPSIU010000148.1 GCA_031178565.1 Leucobacter sp.
AAATCCTCTTGCGCGGCAGCTATTCAGTGTTACTATCTAGTGGTAGTCAGTGTTAATGAGTGCCGGAAGGAGGGCGCTGATGGGCAAGCAGATGACCGAGATGCTGAAGGGCACGTTGGAGGGCATCGTTCTCGCGATCCTCGCTGCGCGGCCGGCGTACGGTTACGAGATCACCGCGCGGCTGCGGGAGCAGGGATTCTCCGAGATCGCCGAGGGCACCGTCTACGCGCTGCTGATCCGGATCGAGCAGCGCGGCCTCGTCGACGTGGCGAAGGTTCCGTCCGAGAAGGGACCGCCGCGCAAGGTCTACTCGCTCAACGCGCAGGGGAGCGAGGTTCTCGAAGAGTTCTGGAGGACCTGGGGCTTCCTCTCGGACCGAATCGAACAGCTCCACCAGCACATCGAACACCGGCAGGACGAGGGAGCATGAACATGGCCGCGAAATGGATCGAAGCACTCACCGGTTCGCTCGAGCAGAAGAAGCAGTACAAGCAGGCCAAAGCGCGTCTGGACGCGCTGCCCGAGCCGTACCTCACGGCCGCGAGCGGCGTCAGTCGCTACCTCATGTACTACGGGGGCGTCACCGACGGCGACACGATCGTGCAGATGTTCGTCGACCTCGCGGACCTCTGGGAGCGAGCGGCCGCCGACGGCACGACCGTCGGCGAGATCGTGGGCGACGACCCCGTCGAATTCGCCGAGACCTTCGCCCAGGCGTACGGGGGCGCGCGGTGGATCGACAAGGAGCGCGCGCGTCTGATCAAGGCGATCGGAGAAGCGCAACGGGGTGAGCGGTCGTGATCGCCGAGCAGATCCGGGAGCCCGCGATCCGCGTGCGGGGCCTCGCGAAGTCGTTCGGGAAGCTGAGCGTGCTCCGCGGCGTCGACCTCGACGTGCCGGCGGGGAGCGTCTTCGCGCTGCTCGGCCCCAACGGGGCGGGCAAGACGACCCTCGTGCTGATCCTGTCGACCCTGCTGCAGGCCGACTCGGGCGAGGCCGCGATCGAGGGCTTCGACGTCGCCTCGGCGCCCGGCGACGTGCGCGCCTCGATCAGTCTCACGGGGCAGTTCGCCGCGGTCGACGAGGTGCTCACCGGCCGCGAGAACCTCGTGCTCGTCGCCCGCCTGCGTCACCTGAGGGATCCGGGCGCGATCGCCGACGATCTGCTGGCGCGCTTCTCGCTCGTCGAGGCCGGCGCCCGCAGGGCGTCGACCTACTCGGGAGGCATGCGCCGCCGGCTGGACATCGCGATGAGCCTGATCGGCGACCCTCCCGTCATCTT
The DNA here is from genome assembly GCA_031178565.1 of Leucobacter sp. Taxonomy (GTDB): domain Bacteria; phylum Actinomycetota; class Actinomycetes; order Actinomycetales; family Microbacteriaceae; genus Leucobacter. Next base: position 1,283 of record JAPSIU010000148.1, read on the forward strand.
CCTCGACGAGCCGACCACCGGGCTTGACCCCCAGGCCCGGATCGAGGTCTGGCAGACCATCACGGCCCTCGCCCGGAACGGGACGACCGTGCTGCTCACCACCCAGTACCTCGACGAGGCGGAGCAGCTCGCGGACCGCATCGCGATCCTGCACGAGGGACGGATCATCCAGAGCGGGACCCTCGCCGAACTCAAACGGCTCTTCCCCGCTGCGACCGTCGAGTACGTCGAGAAGCAGCCCTCGCTCGAAGACGTGTTCCTCGCCCTCGTCGGCGGCGCGGATCCGTCGGGCGGCGCCGATCCCTCGAATATCCCCGATACGGAGCGATCATGACCAGCCGCGTTCTCAGCGACACCGGGATCCTCACCGGACGTTCGCTGCGCCACATCCTCCGCAGCCCCGACACGATCATCACGACCGCCGTCACACCGATCGCGCTGATGCTGCTGTTCGTCTACGTGCTGGGCGGCGCGATCGACACGGGCTCCGACGAGTCGTACATCGACTACATGCTTCCGGGCATCCTGCTCATCACGATCGCGTCGGGGGTCGCGTACACCGCGTACCGCCTCTTCCTGGACCTGCAGGGAGGCATCTTCGAGCGCTTCCAGTCCATGCCGATCGCACGCTCGAGCGTGCTCTGGGGGCACGTGCTCATGTCGCTCATCGCGAACCTCGTCTCGGTCGCGATCGTCACGGGCGTGGCGCTGCTCATGGGGTTCCGCACGGGGGCGTCTCCCGCGGCGTGGCTCGCGGTGACCGGGATCCTCGTGCTGTTCAACCTTGCGCTGACCTGGATCGCCGTCATCGCGGGCCTCTCGGCCAAGACGGTCGACGGCGCGAGCGCCTTCAGCTATCCCCTGATCTTCCTCCCGTTCATCAGCTCAGCATTCGTCCCCACCGCGTCGATGCCCGGCCCGGTCGCCTGGTTCGCCGAGCATCAGCCCGTCACCTCGGTGGTCGACACCGTCCGGGATCTGTTCGCCGAGCGGCCTGTGGGCGACGACTTCTGGATCGCCCTCGTGTGGCTCGCGGGGATACTCCTGGTCGCGTACGCCGCTGCGGTCGCGTGCTATCGGCGGAAGTTCAACTGACCCGCTTCGTGAGGCTCCTGGGCCATTCAATCGGCGCGCGTCCGACGCGTCAGCAGTGTACGCGTCGGGCGACGGCGCGTCGAGGGAGATGACATCTCCCGGTCTTCGACGCATTCTGGGACCATGACGTTCGCACGCTCGAGTACGCGGACCATCGAGGTCCGGGGATCCGCCTTCCGGGTCACCGCCTCGTCGCACCCGGGAGGAGCGCCCGCGTTCCTCCTCGTGCACGGCATCGGCATCTCGAGCCGGGCGTTCGCGCGCCTGCACCGGGTGCTCGCGGCGGACGCGACCGTCTACTCCGTCGATCTCCCCGGTTTCGGCGGGCTTCCCGCGCCGGATCGCTCGCCCGACGTCCCCGCGATGGCGGCCCTCCTGGCGAATGTCGTCCGGATGGAGACGGCGGAACCGGTGATCGCCGTCGGCAACTCGATGGGGACCCAGTGGGTCGTGGAGCTCGCGCGACAGCACCCCGAGCTCGTGTCGCGGGTCGTCGTCATCGGGCCCGTGGCGGACGACACCCGGCGGAGCGCCGTGGCACAGGGACTGGCGCTCCTGATCGACAGCACCCGCGAGTCTCCGTCCGCGAACGCGCTGGTGCTCCGCGACTACCTGCGCTGCGGTCCGCGGTGGTACTTCCGGCAGCTCCCGCACATGCTCGACTACCGGATCGAGGACAGCGTCGCGGAGCTCGAGCGGCCCCTGCTGATCATCCGGGGCGAGCGCGATCCGATCGCGAGGGCGGGTTGGTGCGAGCGTCTGCGGGAGGCTGCGGCTGACGCGCAGCTCGCGCAGATCCCGCGCCAGCCGCACCTGGCCCAGCACACGGCGCCGCGGGAGGTCGCCCGCGAGATCCGACGGTTCGTCGGAGGCGGCGGCCGGTGGGGGTGATCAGGCCGATGGGGGTGATCCGGAAGGCGGGGTGGTGGATCGCGGACTACGCCTACGCGGTCCGGTGGCAGATCCGCGCGCTCCTGTCCCGCGCCGAGCCTCGCGCACTCCGGAGCGGGGACCGGACGCCGATTCTGATCATCCCCGGAGTGTACGAGTCGTGGCGGTTCCTGCAGCCGCTGATCCTCGAGCTGCACGGTCGGGGACACCCCGTTCACGTGGTCGATCCGCTGCGGAACAACCGGGTGCCGGTCCCGGCGGGCGCCCGGATCGTGGACGCCTACCTCGCCGAGCATGACATCGATGGCGTCGTCATCGTCGCGCACAGCAAGGGCGGTCTGATCGGCAAGCACGTCATGACCTTCGGGCGCTGCGCGCATCGAGTCCGCGCCATGGTCGCGGTGGCTGCTCCCTTCGGCGGCTCCCGCTACGCGCGGTTCCTGCTGGGCCCGACCATGCGCTCGTTCTCCCCCCGCGACACGACCGTCCGGCTGCTCACCGACGCGGCCGAAGCGAACTCGCGGATCGTCTCGGTCTTCGCGCGCTTCGATCCGCACATCCCGGAGGGCAGCGAGCTCCTCGGTGCCAGGAACGTACGCGTCGAAACGGGCGGGCACTTCCGGATCCTCGCTCATCCGCGTGCGATCGCGGAGGTCCGCGAGACCGCCGAGATCCCGCCTGTCGCCTAAGCGGGGTCGGGTCGAGCCGTGGAGTCTCGGCCGGGGCACTTCAGATAGCTCGGCTTGCCGGGGCCGCCGCGGTCGATCCGGTGCTCCTGCATCGAGGCGCTGCAGACCGGGCACCTCGGGTCGGCCGGCGGCACGTAGGGCGGCTCGTTCGGGTCGCCGAGCTGAGCCGTCCCCTCGAACTGGTAGAAGAACCGCTGCATCGCCGCGTAGAAGCCGGGCACCCCGTCATAGGGGCTCGCGTGCCACAGTCGCCGTTTTCGTTTGCCCACGAACGAAAGCCTAACATGTTCGTTCGTGGGCGAACGAGATAGGATCGAGAGTATGGAGGAACTTCCGGAGGACGCCCTCGAGCTCGATCGGCAGGTGTGCTTCGCGCTCGCCGTGGCGAGCAGAAGTGTCATCGGGATTTATCGGCCGATCCTCGAGCCGCTCGGGCTCACGCATCCGCAGTACCTCGTCATGCTCGCGCTCTGGGGCGATGCGCCGTTGCGCTTCGGCGAGATCGCCGAGATGCTGCGTCTCGATCCCGCGACGCTCTCGCCGATCATCAAGCGGCTCGAGCAGTCGGGTCTCATCGAGCGCAGCCCCGTCGACGGCGACGAGCGCACCTTCCACCTCGCCCCGACCGATGCGGGCCGGGCTCTGCGGGAGCGCGCGCTCTCCGTGCCGCCCGCCGTGGTCGAACGGCTCGGCGTGCCGGTCGAGCGCCTCCTCGCGCTCCGCGACGAGCTCGCGGCCGTGATCGCGGCGGTCGACCGGACCGACTGAGGGCGGCCTCACGGCGTGGCGAGCGGGCGCGCAGAAACAAAAACACCCGGCAGAAAAATGGCTTCTGACCAAGTGTTTCAATGGCGCGCCCCGAGGGATTCGAACCCCCGACCTTCTGATCCGTAGTCAGATTTACGTCCCCTTTCGAGTGTCGTAGCGCATAAGGGATAGCACCTGATTGCCCGATCTTCGGCATATTTACGCTGATATGCTGTAAATGGTTGTCGTAGGTTGTAGTGTGTTGAGTGAGCCCCCCGGAAGCCCCCCGGCGAACAAAGCCCCCCAATTACACCCCGTGAGATAGGTAGTCAGATGCCGCGTAAATCAGGCTCAAAGCGGTCAAGCTGGGGGCAGATCGACCGCCGCGAATCAGGCCGCTATCGGGCGCGCTACCTTGCCCCCGATACGAGTGAACTGCTCTCGCTTGGCACGTTCGACCTAAAGGGAGACGCGGAAGCCGCGCTCGCCGCAGTGCGCGTCGATATTCAGCGAGGCAAATGGAAGCACCCCAACGCGATCCAGGCGGAGACATTCAAGGCCTACGCGCTCGCCTGGATCGAGCAGCGCCTTTCGAGCAAAGGCGAGCATCTGCGCGAGAATACCAAGGCTGAGTACCGTCGCTACCTCGATAAGGGCTTGGCGGGCTTCGCTGACAACAGGCTTAGCGCGATCACGGCGGGGCAGATTCGAGCTTGGCATCTTGAGCGGTCCAACGCGGGCAAGACCGCAGCAGCGCGAGAGGCTCGACTGTTGCGTGCGGTATTCGAGACGGCTGTGCGTGATGGCATCGTTGACTCGAACCCGGTCGATACGAGGCTGACGAAGTCTTCGGCGGGCAAGAAACACCGCGCCCCGACTGCCGATGAACTAGCGGTGATGCTTGAAACGATCACGAGCGCTGCGCCCCGGCTACGCCTCGCGCTACTGCTGGCCGCATACGGTGGCCTGCGCCTCTCCGAATGGCGCGCGCTTCGCCGCCGCGACCTCGAGTTCGACGGCGAGCGCTATAGCGTCTCTGTCACGAGACAGGCGGCACGTAGCAAGGCGAACTGGTCGAGCTGGATCATTGGCCCCCCGAAGAGCGCGGAGGGCGTGCGAGTGGTACACCTGCCGGCCACTCTCGCCGCTGAGGTCACCGCGCACCTCGAGAACTACGTCGGCCAGTTCCCCGACTCGCTGCTGTTTGAACCCGCTGGTGACGCCGAGTTCTTGGATGACCAGGCGTTCAATCGGCACTGGAACCGTGCGCGAGAATCCGCTGGCACGCGTAGGAAGGTATCAGGTAAGGGCGATAAACCCCGCTATGAGAACGACATCACAGAGCATGATTTGCGGGCCTACGCGGGCACGATGTATGCGCAGAGTGGCGCGACGCTGCGGGAGACGATGGCATTTCTGGGACATTCGACCACTGAGGCGGCGATGACGTACCAGCGCACCACCGGGCGGGCGGCTGAGCTTGCTGACAGGATGCCCGCTCCGGTTACCCCTGCTTCGCCGGTGAATCTTGACGAGGTGAGGAAGGCGAAATGAGCGATATGCCGTCCGGTAAACCTCACATCATCTGGCGAATGGAGGAAAATGGGAACCGCTGCGCAGCTCTGCGCGCGTGGAATACACCTCAGGGATGGGTGCTTGTCGGCATGGACGAACCGGTGGGATGGATTGGGAACGATGCTAGCGCCGAGAAATTCGGAGGGCCCCGGCTGAAGGGGAACGAACCAAGGGTCGTGCTTCCCTCCGATCCAATCGAGTGGGAGAGGTCCATGATTTCGCACATGCATGTATTGAGGTGCAGACACGATCACACCTATCCGCTCTTACTGAACCGCCTCGCTGAAGATGTACACACTTGGCGGGAGATTCACAAGCAGGTTCAGCGAAGTATCCCAGGCAAGAAATGGCATGAGCGGTTCAACGAATGAGCGCCCCATGGTATTGTTCCCATAACTAAACATTCTGGTAGGACAACCTCAACTAGATTGCCGAGGTCACAGGCAGTAG
>JAPSIU010000149.1 GCA_031178565.1 Leucobacter sp.
GTGCGCTCCCGGGGTAGGGGAGCTCCTGGGCGAGCAGGCCGACGCTCGCGGGGAGCACGACCGTGCCGTCGTCGGGGAGCAGTGAGCCGGAGAGGATCCGCAGCAGGGTGGATTTGCCGGTCCCGTTCTCCCCGATCAGGCCGATGCGGTCTCCGGGCGAGGCGGTGAACGAGATATCGCTGAGGACCCGGCGGTCCTGATAGGAGTGCGATATCCCGTCCGCGGAGAGATGGGTTGCTCGCCGGACAGCGGGATCGGCCGCGCGCGAAGCGCGAGCCGCTGCGGAGGTGTCGGGGGTGCTGGAGGTGCGAATGGGTGCCGGCACGATGCCGCCTTTCGGAACGTCGATGAGTTCCGCCGGGCGTGATGCAGGGAGTCGCGTGAGAACGGGGACGCGGGTTCGAGCGGCTCGGAGAGCGAGCGGCGGGCGTCTCGTGAGAATCGGACACGCAGCATCCCGGCGCCTCGGGCGCGGAACGGGGCTGCGTCAGTTCTTCACGCAGACGACTATGCCACGGAGGCGCGCGAGGCGCAAGGGCTCTCCATTCGGGCTCGAGGTGGTTCACGTCGGGAGCCGGCGGCGGTAGCCTGGGAACGACGAGCGCGGGTTCGGCCCGCCCGGGGAGGCGCTATGACGATCGAAGCAACCGGAAATGTGATTCCCACCGTCCGCGGGGCCGACCTGGTGCTCGTGCGGTCGCTCGCGCTCTCCGCCGAGGACGCGTGGGGGTACCTCACGGACACGACGCTCACCGAGCAGTGGTTCGGGCCGTGGGAGGGCGACGGACGAGCCGGGGGAAGCGTGCGGATCCGGATGCGGTTCGAGGAGAACGAACCCGCGATCCGGGCCCGGATCCTCGCCTGCGAGGCTCCCCGGCATCTCGCGTTGAGCACCGTCGACGAGTACGGCAGCTGGGAGCTGGAGCTGTTCCTCGAGGAGGACGGCGACGAGGAGTGCCTGCTGAGCTTCGTCCACCATCTCGATGACGACTCCGACGTCGGCGACGTCGGGCCCGGCTGGGAGTACTACCTCGACCTGCTGGTCGCCGCGACCGAGGGAACCGAGCAGCCGAGCTTCGACCGGTACTACCCGGCCCTGCGCGAGGAGTACCTGGCGAAGCGGCGCTGAGGCCGCTCCGGCGCCCGGAGGTCTTCCGCGAGCCTCGGGACGCCGGAGGGGATCCCGGTCCTCCGCTCTAGGGAACGACGACCGCGCGGCCTCGGACCGCTCCGTCGTGCAGCCTCGCGTAGGCCTCGGGAGCCTCGTCGATCGAGTAGCGCTCCACATGGACGTCGACCGCGCCGACCCGCGCGAGATCCAGCACCTCCATGAGCTCGCTGCGGCTGCCCCAGTAGGGATTGCGCACCGAGGCCCCGAAGGGCGTCGAGAAGAAGCCCGCCTGCATGAGCCCGCCGCCGATGCCGACGATCTGCACGTCGCCGTCCACCGCGACGGTCTCGCGCGCGATGTCGATGGTCGGCTGCACGCCGGCGAAATCGAAGACGGCTTCCGCTCCCCGCCCTCCGGTGAGTTCGCGGATCCGACGCGCCGCGTCGGGACCCGAGATCACGGTGTGGTGGGCGCCGACCTCCCTGGCGAGTTCCAGCTTCTCCTCGCTCGTGTCGACGGCGATGACGGTCGCGGCCGACACAGCCCGGATGACCTGCACTCCGACGTGTCCGAGTCCTCCGACGCCGATGACGACGGCCGTGGCTCCTGCGTAGAGCCGATCCTTCGAGGACATGATCGCGTGGTACGGCGTGAGGCCGGCGTCCGTGAGGGACACGACCTCGACGGGGTCGAGGTCGCCGAGCGGCACGAGATGGCGTTTGTCGTCGATGACGACGTACTCCGCCATCGCGCCCGGCGCCCCGAGGCCGGGAGGCTGGATCCCGAGTTCGGCGGCGCGCGGGCAGTAGTTCTCGCGGCCCTGCGCGCACGCGTGGCAGAGTCCGCAGCCCCAGGGCCCGTAGATCGCGTAGGAACCGCCGAGTTCGATGCCCTCGACGCCCTCTCCCAGCTTGTCGACCACACCCGCGCCCTCGTGACCCAGGGTGAGCGGGAGCCCGTAGGTGTAGGACTCCTCGGGGAGGCCCATGACGAACCAGTCGGAGTGGCAGAGACCCGCGGCGGTGACGCGGAGCCTGATCTGTCCCGGTCCGGGTTCGGGGGTCTCGATCTCGACGATCTCCGGCCCCTTGCCGATCTCGCGGTACTGCACGGCTTTCATGACGCTCCTCTCGCTCGCTGGCTGCGCCTGGACGACGCGTTTCCAGTCTCGCGCGTCGCGCGGTGAAGCGCGAGGGGTTGCGAGGCGCGGATCAGGGGATACGATCGCCCTCGACGGGGCCCTCCGTGTTCGGCTTCCATCCGAGCGCGGGGGCGACGTGCTCCGCGAAGCTCTGCAGCACGTGGAGGTTGTACTCGGGGCCGAGCTGGTTCGGGATCGTGAGCATGAGGGTATCGGCCGACATCACGGCCTCGTCGGCCCGCAGCTGCTCGATCAGGCGGTCGGGGGTGTCGGCGTAGGTCTTGCCGAACGTCGAGCGGAGTCCGTCGATGATCCCGATCTGGTCCTGGCTCTCGCGGGATCGCAGCCCGAAGTACGCCTCGTCGAGCTCGTTCACGATGGGGAACACGCTGCGGCTCACCGACACGCGCGGCGACCCGCTGTGGCCGGCCTCGCGGTAGGCCGCGCGGAAGCGGTCGATCTGTTCCCGCTGCAGCACGTGGAACGGTTCGCCCGTCGCCTCGGTCAGCAGCGTCGAGCTCATGAGATTGACGCCGCTGCGGCCCGTGGCCTCCGCGGTGGCGCGGGATCCGGCGCCCCACCAGATCCGGTCCCGCAGGCCCGGGGAGTGAGGTTCGATCGCGAGGCGTCCCGCCGGGCCCATCTGAGGATCGGCGTCGACGACCGTCCCGCCCTCGACCGCGCGGAGGAAGAGCTCGAACTTCTCGCGTGCGAGGTCGGCGCCGCGGGGGTCCTCGGCCCCCGTGTAGCCGAAGGCCTCGTACCCGCGGAGGGCGGTCTCGGGGGATCCCCGGCTCACGCCGAGCGCGACCCTGCCGTCGGCGATGAGGTCGAGCGCCGCGGCCTCCTCCGCGAGGTAGAGCGGGTTCTCGTAGCGCATGTCGATGACGCCCGTGCCCACCTCGATGCGCTTCGTGCGCGCCGCCATCGCGGTGAGCAGCGGGATCGGCGAAGCGGCCTGCCGCGCGAAGTGGTGGACTCGCACGTAGGCGCCGTTGACGCCGATCTCGTCGGCGCCCTCGGCGAGTTCGATCGTCTGCCGCAGCATGTCGCCCGCGGTGCGCACGCGTGTGCCCGGGACGGCGCCGTAGTGCCCGAAGGACAGGAATCCGAATGCTCTCATGCAGGATGCAACGCGCGCCGGACAGATGTATTCCCGCGCATGTAATTCGGACGCCGGCGACGATCCTGCGCAACTCAGGCGGGTGCCAGTTCGCCCTCCGCGTCGTACCGGAAGCGGCCGTCGATCATGGTCGCACGCACCTCGATTTCGCCGATCCGCTCGGGTGCGACGGCGGCGATGTCGTCGGAGAGCACCACGAGATCCGCGATCCTGCCGCGGGACAGCATCCCCTTGCGGTGCTCCTCGTGGACGGCGTAGGCGGAGCCGTGGGTGTAGGCGCGCAGCGCCTGAGCCGGGGTGAGCGCCTCGCGGAGCCCGATCGGCGCCCCCGAGGCGGAGCGGCGGTTGACCATGTCGTGCAGGCTCCGCATCGGCTCGCCGGGCACGACCGGTGCGTCCGAGGAGCCGGGGAGCTCGACGCCGGCGTCGACGAAGCTCCGCATGCGGTAGGCGAGATCGAGCCGTTCGTCGCCGAGCGCCGAGGCGAAGCCGTCGCCGAGCACGGAGATGAAGCGCCCCTGCGGAACCGGGACGTGGCCGCCCCGAGCGATCCGCTCCAGCTGAGCGTCGGACGCGACGGCGACGTGCTCGATGCGGTGTCGCGTGTTCGCGCGCGGAAGCGACGCCTGGCCCGCATCGAACGCGTCGAGCACGACGTCGAGTGCGCGATCGCCGATCGCGTGAGCGGCGATCTGCCAGCCGTTGACGTGCGCGGTGACGAGCAACTCGTGCAACTCCCGCTCGTCCCACTGCATGAAGCCCGCGTTGCCGGGGGTGTCGTGGTAGTCGCAGCACATCGCCGCGGTCCGCCCGATGAGCGAGCCGTCGCTCATCACCTTGACGGGCCCGATGCGCAGCCGATCGTCGCCGAGCCCGGTGCGGATCCCGAGATCGATGCCCCAGCCGTCTCCGCCGCCGATGGGCCCGATCCCGTGGAGCGCATCGATGTAGGGCATGAGCGTGAGCCGGGTGTGCAGCAGGCCGCGCTCGAGAGCCGTCTGGTAGGCGCGCACGTCGGCGGGGCCGTGTCCGATCATGGTACCCGCGACGCCCGGCTCGGTCGCGCTCGTGAGCCCCTGGCGCAGGCACCACTGCGACGCGGCGGCGAGCGCCTCGACCAGTTCCTCCTGAGCCACGGGCTTCAGCACGTGATCCACGAGGAGCATCGCCTGCTCCTGCAGGAGACCGTTCGCCGTCCCGTCGTCCCGGCGGCCGAGATCGCCCCCGAGCGGGGCCTCGAGCGCGTCGGGATCGGCGTGTCCCGCGCGACGGAACGCCTCGCTGTTGGCCACGGCCATGTGCTTCGAGTTGTGCACGAGGTAGACCGGTCTGCCGCCGGCGATGCGGTCGAGTACCTCGCGGTCGGGGTGCGCGCCGATCTTGTTCTGATCGTAGCCCTTCCCGATGATCCACGCGTCCTCCGGCTTCGACGCGGCGAAGGTCTCAACCCGGCGGTAGAGCTCGTCGAGGGTGGGGGCCGCCTCGGCCGCGAGGTCCAGCTGCTGCATCTCGAGCCCGACCATGGAGAAGTGGAAGTGGGCGTCGTTGAACCCCGGGACGACGGGGGCGCCGCCGAGGTCGATGTGCTCGTCGGCCGTGACGGAGTCGAGGTCGGCGTCGAAGCCCACGATCCGGCCTCCGAGGAGCCCGAGCCGGCTCGCGTGCGGCCGCTCCGGGTCGACGGTCGTGATCCGGGCATTGTCGATGATGGTGTCGATGCGCATGGGGCCTTCCTGGGCGGGTCGCGGGCGGGTCGTGGGAAGCGGGCCGTCCGTCGCGATCCCGGCCGCGCCGGCGCGGGCGGAGGCGAAACGGGGCTGTCGAAGCATGGTACCGGGGGAGGATCGCCCCGGTACTCGAGGGCGACGCGGCGACCGGGTGTCCGAGCCTAGCTTCGAAGCATGGAGATTCAATCGAGCGATATGGGACTGGTCGCGCGCGTCGCGCACCTCGGCAAGCACTACGGAGACGGCGAGCAGCGGGTGACCGCACTCGACGACGTCTCGATCGGGATCCGGAGGGGGCAGTTCACGGCGATCATGGGACCGTCGGGATCGGGCAAGTCGACCCTCATGCACGTGATGGCGGGGCTCGACACTCCGACGGAGGGCCGCGTATGGCTCGGAGACGACGAGATCACCGGTCTCGGCGACGCCGCGCTCACGAGGCTGCGCAGACGCCGGATCGGCTTCGTGTTCCAGGCGTTCAACCTCGTGCCGACGCTCGACGTGCGCGGAAACCTTCGGCTCCCCTTCGAGCTCGACGGGCGCGGGCCGAACGCGATCGAGCGGGAGCGCATCGATTCGCTCGTGCACGCCCTCGGCCTCGCGGAGCGCACCGGACACCGCCCGCACGAGCTCTCGGGCGGCCAGCAGCAGCGCGTCGCGATCGCCCGCGCGCTCGCCACGCAGCCCGACATCATCTTCGCCGACGAGCCGACCGGTGCGCTCGACTCCCGCACCGGGCGGGAGGTGCTCGGGCTGCTCCGCTCCGCGGTCGTCGACTCGGGCCAGAGCATCGCGATGGTGACCCACGATCCCGTCGCGGCGAGCCACGCCGACCGGATCCTCTTCCTCGCGGACGGACGCATCGTCGGCGATTCGGGGGCGATGTCCCCCGAGCAGATCTCCGAGGCGATGCTGAACCTCGAGGCGGTGGCGATATGAGGACCGGGATCCGCGAGCACGCCGCCACGATCGTCGTCTCCGCGCTGTCGAGTCTCTTCGCGGTCACCCTGATCCTGTTCACCGGGATCCTCACCGCGGCCATCGATCCGACTCTGCTGGAGGAGTCGGGCACGTTCCGGGCGATGCTGATGATGGTGGCGGCCATCTTCATCCTGATCGCGCTCTACGTGGGCGCGATCGTCACGGCGAACACGTTCTCCACCATCATCGCCGGCCGCACGCGCACGATCGCGCTGCTCAGGCTCGTCGGCGCGACCGCGACCCGGGTGCGCTCCCGCGTCGCGGGCGAGGGTTTCGCGATGGGGGCGATCGGCGCCGTTCTCGGTCTCGTGACGGCGGAGGCGCTGTGCGCGGCGGCGATCGCCTGGGGGCCCGCGCTCGGCTGGCTCCCCGGGGGGCGCGACTACCCCCTCTTCGACCCGATCGCGTTCGTCGCGGTGGCCGTGGTCGTGCTCACCACGTGGGCTGCGGCCTGGAGCGGATCGCGTCGCGTGGGCAGGGTCTCGCCCATCGAGGCGACGGGCGCTGCGGTCGAGCTCCGGCCCGAGGACGCCAGGCGACGCACCGGCCGCAGCGTCTGGGCGATCATCCTGCTCATCCTCGGGGCGGCCCTCCTCGCACTGGGGATCGTGTTCGGCCTGTTCACACCCCTCGCGCTGAT
>JAPSIU010000521.1 GCA_031178565.1 Leucobacter sp.
GATGACGGATGCCTCGCCGAGGCGGATCATGCGCGCGGCATCCGTGATGGCGACGAGCCCCGACAGGCAGACCTTGTTGATCGTGGTCGCCGGCACTCGCCACGGAATGCCCGCCGCGACGGCGGACTGCTTCGCGGGATTCTGGCCGGCGCCGGCCTGCAGCACCTGGCCCATGATGACGGCGTCGACGTCGTCGGGGGAGACGCCGGCCCGATCGAGGGCACCGCGGATCGCGACGGTGCCGAGTTCGACCGCCGTCTTCGCCGCGAGGTTTCCGCTGATGCGTGCGAACGGGGTGCGGGCCCCCGCGATGATGACGGCCTCGGGCATGCTCATTTCGGGTGACTCCTTCGTCGGTGAATGGACCTGCAGGTCCAGTCTAGGTTCACCGGATGCCGGTCCGGCCGTCGCTTCGGATGGACAAGAACGCACATCGCGGCTGCAATTCTGGCTATCGCTGATGCGTTTTCGCGCAGACATACTGGGGGCGAAGACCTCGACGAGGAGGATGGATGACGAAGCTCAACGGCCGCCGCGCGGTCGTCACCGGCGGTGCGAGCGGCATCGGGCTCGCGTGCGCCGAAGCGCTGGCCGCCGCGGGTGCGGCAGTGACGATCGCCGACGTGAACGGCGAGGCCGCGGCGTCCGCCGCAGCGACGCTCGGTGGCGACGCCTGGAAGGTCGACCTGTCGGACACCGCAGCGCTCGCCGACCTCGTGCTCGACGCGGACATCCTCGTCAACAACGCCGGGCTCCAGCACGTGCAGCCGATCGACGAGTTCGAACCCGATCGCTTCTCGCTCATGCTGCGAGTCATGCTCGAGGCCCCGTTCCTCCTCATCCGTGCCGCACTGCCCGGCATGTACGAGCGCGGCTTCGGTCGGATCATCAACGTCTCGAGCGTGCACGGGATCCGGGCATCCCCGTACAAGGCCGCGTACGTCGCGGCCAAGCACGGGCTCGAGGGGCTCTCGAAGGTCACGGCGCTCGAGGGGGGAGCGCACGGCGTCACCTCGAACTGCATCAGCCCCGGCTACGTCCGCACCCCGCTCGTCGAGCAGCAGATCGCGGCGCAGGCGCTCGTGCACGGGATCGACGAGGACGAGGTGGTGCCGAAGGTGATGCTCACCGAGTCGGCGATCAAGCGACTCGTCGAGCCGCGCGAGGTGGCGAGCCTCGTGCTGTGGCTCGCAGGCGACGACGCGCGCATGGTCACGGGGGCGAGCTACACCATGGACGGCGGATGGAGCGCGAGGTGAGCCGGACGGGTAGCGTGATCCCCGTGATCGCGGCTCGATCCGAGACCGCGACCAATGAGGAAGGTGCATCGTGACACTCGACAAAGTCGTCGGGTCCGCTCAAGAGGCGGTCGCCGACATCCCTTCCGGGGCGAGCCTCGCAGTGGGCGGCTTCGGGCTCTGCGGCATTCCGATGGTGCTCATCCAGGCGCTGCTCGACACCGGAGTCGACGGGCTCTCCGTCGTGTCGAACAACTGCGGCGTCGACGACTGGGGGCTCGGCGTGCTGCTCGCGCAGAAGCGCATCGCCAAGATGACCTCGTCGTACGTCGGCGAGAACAAGGAGTTCGAGCGGCAGTACCTCTCGGGTGAGCTCGAGCT
>JAPSIU010000150.1 GCA_031178565.1 Leucobacter sp.
CGAGAAGCAGGTCGCACTGTTCTCGGCGACCATGCCGGCGCAGATCCGCCGCATCTCGCAGCAGTACCTGAACGACCCCCGCGAGATCAAGATCGGGGGCAAGACGCAGACGAGCGCGAGCATCACCCAGCGCTACGTCGTCGTCTCGTACACGCAGAAGCTCGACGCGCTCACCCGCATCCTCGAGGTCGAGGAGTTCGACGGCCTCATCGTCTTCACGCGCACCCGCAACGACACCGAGCAGGTGGCCGAGAAGCTGCGTGCTCGCGGCTACTCGGCGGCCGCGATCAGCGGCGACGTGCAGCAGGCCCAGCGCGAGCGCACGGTCCAGGCGCTCAAGGACGGCAAGCTCGACATCCTCGTCGCGACCGACGTCGCCGCCCGAGGCCTCGACGTGGAGCGCATCAGCCACGTCATCAACTACGACCTGCCGATCGATACCGAGTCGTACGTGCACCGCATCGGCCGCACCGGTCGCGCGGGTCGCACGGGCGACGCGATCAGCTTCGTGACGCCCCGCGAGCGGCGTATGCTGAAGGCGATCGAGAAGGCCACGAAGCAGCCGCTCACCCCGATGCCGCTGCCCGGCGTCGAGGAGGTGAACGCGACCCGTCTCTCCCGTTTCGACGACGCGATCACCGCGGCTCTCGACGACACGAAGCGCATCGACCGCTTCCGTGAGATCATCGGCCACTACGTGCGCCACCACAACGTGCCCGAGGCCGACGTCGCCGCGGCGCTCGCGGTCGTGGGGCAGGGGGATCGTCCGCTGCTGCTCGACGAGGCCGACGACCGCAAGTTCGAGCGTGATCGGGCGCAGGCCGCGAAGTTCCTCGAGGAGGGGGACGGCGGTGCGCGGGATCGGGGCGACCGCTTCGACCGGCCCGAGCGCGGTGAGCGCCGTCCGCAGCGCGACGACCTCAGCATGTACCGCATCGAGGTCGGGCGCCGGCAGAAGGTGCAGCCGGGGCAGATCATCGGCGCCATCGCCAACGAGGGCGGGCTGACCCGAGACGATTTCGGACGCATCCAGGTGCGCGACGACTTCTCGCTCGTGGAACTGCCCGCGAAGCTCTCCCGAGAGGCGCTCGACGCGCTCGCCCAGACCCGCATCAGCGGGAAGCTGATCGAGCTGAGGCCGGACAGCGGTGCGCGCGGCGACCGAGGATCGCGCGGCGGGGACCGAGGATCGCACGGCGGCGACCGCGGCTACCGGTCCGATCGGGATGATCGCGGAGGCTACCGCGGCGATCGCGACAACCGGGGCGATCGCGGTCAGCGCGACGGGTACCGCGGAGATCGGGACAGCCGTGGCGATCGGGGCGGTCGCGGGTCGCGCGACGGCGCCGGCGACAACCGGTGGAACCGCGACGATCGGGGAGGCCGCGGGCAGGGATACGAGCGCGGCAACGATCGCGGCGGACGCGGCGGCCGCGATGACCGCGGATCCAGCTGGGGCGGCGGCAGCGACCGTGGTGGCAGCGACCGCCGGGGCAGTGACCGCGGTGACAGCCGCGGTCCGCGCAAGCCGCGCTGGTAGAACGGGTCGCGCCGGGAGGACGTGGCGCGGTGTCGTGACCTGGATCCGGGAGGACGTGGCGCGATGTCGTCACCTGGGCCCGGGAGAATGGGGCGCGATGTCGTCACCGGGGCGTTAGGCTCGGGGCATGAGGACGCTACCGGATGACATCCGCGCCTATCACGCCGCGCTCGATGCCGAGGCCGCGCCGGTGTGCGAGCTCCTGCTCGAGACGATCGAGCGGGAGCTGCCGGATGCCGATCGGAAGGTGTGGCACGCGCACCCGGTCTGGTTCTTCGACGGCAATCCCGTAGTCGGGTACGACCGTCTGAAGGCCTCCGTCCGGCTGCTCTTCTGGAGTGGTCAGTCCTTCACTGAGCCGGGTCTGTCGGTCGAGGGCAGCTTCAAGGCTGCCGAGGCGAGGTTCACGGACCGCTCCCAGGTCGATGTCGGCGCGCTCGAGCGCTGGCTTGCGGAGGCGCGCGAGATCCAGTGGAACTACCGCGACATCCGGAAGAATCGCGGGCTCGTGCCGCTGAAGGGCCTGCCCGAGGTGTAACGGTGCCGCCCCGCCGCGCGTCCGGCCCCGGAGACCGCTCCGGGCGCCCCTCTTGCCGGTGCCCAAGGTGCGGGGCTCTCAACCTCGTCGAGGCGGGGTTCTTCGGGACTCATGTGCGCCGTCATCTCCCTGTGGAGACTCTGGGGTTCGGTCAACGTGATCACGCTCCTATTCCGCCCGAGGTGGAGCCAGTCTGCCGACTATTCCTAGCCAGTGGATCAGATCGGGAAATGATGTGGATAACTCGCCATTGCTGACGATCGGGCGGCAATTGTGAGCGAAGATGTGGACACCGCGGAGCCGGGACGAGATGCTGGAAACACCTGTTCGCTTCCCGTAGAGCATCGGAGGACACATGCGCATCGGATCGATCGTCGGGAGTCTCTCGGAGGTCTCGGTCAACCGGAGAATGCTGTCGGCCCTCACCGAGATCATCGGGAGCCGCGCCGAACTCACCGAGCTCCCGATCGGCGACCTCCCGGTCTACAATCGCGACCTCGACGATCGGTTCCCCGAGACCGCGACCCGCTTCAAGGAGCAGCTCGGCGAAGTCGACGGACTGATCATCGTCACCCCGGAGTACAACCGGTCGATGCCCGCTGCGCTCAAGAACGCACTCGAGTGGGGATCCCGCCCCGGCGGGGAGAACGCCTTCCCCGGCATCCCCGCGGGAGTGCTCGGCGTCTCATCGGGCCGGCTCGGAACCGCCCTCGCCCAGCACCAGCTGCGAGAGGTGCTCGCCTACCTCGACATGCCGACGCTCGGGCAGCCGGAGCTGTACCTGACCTTCGACCCCGCCGCGCTCGATCCGGTGACCGGGGTGGCCGTGGATCCCGACCTGCGTCGCAGGCTGGAGCGCTGGGCCGGACGCTTCCTCGATCACGTCGCGGCGCATCCGCGTGGAGGAGCCCAGTCCTGAGCCGGCGGGTCCGCTCGGTCCGCCCGATTCGCGAGTGCCTCGGCGCTGGTTGAAACGCACCCAACCAGCACCGAGGCACCCGCGAACGCGGGGACCGGGGAACTGGGACCTCGGCGCGGCGCGCGACCGTGGCGCGGCGGGAACGGGACAAACGCCGAGCGGGGCACCACCCCGAAGGGTGACGCCCCGCTCCGCACTCGCGTCGTGCGTCAGCCGCTGACGACCTGGGGCTCGGCGACGGCCTTGAGGCCCTCGACGCCGAACTCGCGGCCGTAGCCCGACTGCTTCGCCCCGCCGAAGGGGACCATCGGGTGGAGTCCGCCGTGGGAGTTGATCCACACCGTGCCGGCCTGGAGGCGGGCGGCGATCTGCTTCGCCTGCTCGCGATCGTTGGACCAGACCGACGCGCCGAGGCCGAACTCGAGCTCGTTGGCGAGCTTCACGACCTCGTCGAGATCGGCGTAGCGGATGATCGGCAGCGCCGGCCCGAACTGCTCCTCGACGACGAGGTCGTTGTGCGGATCGATGTCCGCCACGAGGGTGGTCGGGTAGAAGTTGCCGACCGCGTCGTGATCGGGATCGCCCCCGAGCACCACGCGCGCGCCCGAGGCCTTCGCCGACTCGACGAGGCGATCCACGAGCTCGTACTGGGCCCGGTTCTGCAGCGGGCCGAGCACGTTCTGCTCCTCGAGACCGACGCCCATGGGCACGTTCGCGGCGAACTTCGCGAGCTCCTCGACCACCTGGTCGTACACGGAATCGTGCACGTAGAGGCGCTTGAGCGCCGCGCAGGTCTGGCCGGTGTTGATGAACGCCCCCCAGAACAGGCCCTCCGCGATGGCGGCGGGATCCACGTCGGGCAGCACGATCCCGGCGTCGTTGCCGCCGAGCTCGAGCGTGAGGCGGGTCACGTTGTTCGCGGACGCCTCGATGATCCGCTTGCCGACCGGGGTGGACCCGGTGAACATGATCTTCGAGATCTTCGGGCTGCGGGTGAGCGCGTCGCCGACGGTGCGGCCGGGGCCGGTGACGATGTTGAGGACGCCCTCCGGCAGCACCTGGTTCATCACGGTCACGAGCGCGAGCACCGACAGGGTCGTGGTCTCGGCGGGCTTGATCACGACCGTGTTGCCCATGCGCAGCGACGGCGCGATCTGCCAGATCGAGATCATCATCGGCCAGTTCCACGGCGAGATCGCGCCCACCACGCCGAGCGGACGGTAGTGCATCTCGGCGTACCCCGACTCGTCGTCGATGATGACCTCGACGGGCAGCGGCGTATCGGCTGCGGTCCGCGTCCACGCGACGCAGCCGCCGACCTCGAAGCGCGCGTTCGGGCCGTTGAGGGGCTTGCCCTGTTCGCGGGAGAGGAGCTCGGCGAGCGCCTCGGAGGACGCCTCGATCGCGTCCGCGGCCTTGTGCAGGTAGGCGATCCGCTCATCGTCTCCGAGCGCGGCCCACGAGACCTGTGCGGCCTCGGCTCGATCGATCGCGGCCTCCAGATCGGCGACGTCCTGAACGGGCGCCTTCCCGATCAGTTCACCCGTCGCGGGGTCGAAGACGTCGCGCGTCTCGCCCCCGGACGGAACGATAGTCGCGAGCAGGCTTTCATAGCTTTCCATGGATCCTCCACTTCGAGTCCGGTCGATACGTTCAGCGTAAACCCTCGGCCGCGGAGGCGCTTGACTCGTGCGGTAGCCCGGTTGTCTTTGCGGGAACACCGGGGGCCAGCCTGCGCACCACGAGGAACCCGACGAGCGCGGCCACGACGGCCCCGGCGGTGATGCTGCTCGCCATGGTGAGAGCGGAGGTGCCCGCCAGCGCCGAGACGAGCGGCGCCGCGACCGCGCCGACCGTGAATGTCGCGACGCCGAGCAGCGCCGATGCGGTGCCGGCCCGGGGCCCGTGCCCGCCGAGCGCGAGTGTCGTCCCGTTCGGGCCGCCGAGACCCGCGGCGCCGAGATAGAGCGCGAGCAACACGATGAAGACGGGCCCGGGGGCGCCGAGCAGGGCGGCGGCGAGCAGCGCGGCCGCGGCGACCGCGCCGGCCAGCTGGCCCGACAGGTACATCCGAGCCGTCCCGAAGCGCCGCACGAACACCCGGCTGACCTGGGCGCCGCCGAGCTGAGCGACGGCGTTCACCGCGAAGACGAGGCTGAACAGCTGCGGCGTCAGCCCGAACTCCCCCTGCAGCACGAAGCTCGACATCGAGAGGTAGGAGAAGAACGCGGCGCCGCTCAGGCAGGTCGTGACCAGCAGGGCGATGAAGAGCGGATCCCGCGCGATCGCGGCGACGTGCGACGCGGTCGTCCCCAGCACACTGCCCGAGTGGCGCCCCTCGTGCAGAGTCTCGCGCAGGCCGAACTGCGCGACGAAGACGAGGGCGACGCCGATCCCGGCGAGCACGAGGAAGATGCCGCGCCAGTCCGTGAACCGGGCCAGCTGCCCGCCGATCACGGGCGCGACGATGGGGGCGAGCGACGTCACGAGGGCGAGCATCGAGAGCATCCGCGAGAGGTCCGCCCCGTGGAAGAGGTCGCGCGCCACGGCCAGACTGATCACGACGCCGGCCGATCCCGCGAGCCCCTGCAGGGCCCTGGCCGCCAGCAGGATCTCGATCGTCGGCGCCACGGCGCACACCGCCGAGAGCAGCGCGAAGAGCACGACGCCCACGACGAGCGGTCGCTTCCGCCCG
The DNA here is from genome assembly GCA_031178565.1 of Leucobacter sp. Lineage (GTDB taxonomy): Bacteria > Actinomycetota > Actinomycetes > Actinomycetales > Microbacteriaceae > Leucobacter. The sequence continues at coordinate 5,693 of JAPSIU010000150.1, forward strand.
AAGCGGTCGGAGAGCGGTCCGGCGACGAGCTGCCCGATCCCGAGCCCGATCATGCACACCGACATGGTGGCCTGCGCGAGCGCGTCGGTGGTGCCGAGAGAGCGCGCGAGCTGGGGGAGCTGCGGCAGGTAGAGGTCCATCGAGAGCGGTCCGAAGGCCTCGAGCGCGCCGAGCACGAGGGTGACGCGGAGGAGGCTCATCGGGCGGCGCCCGGCGGAGGCGCTCATCGGGAGAGGATCCGGCGCCACCAGCTGTCCCGCGCCTCGATCGCGGCTTTCGAGACGACGGCGTCTGGGGAGAAGCCGCTGAACCCGTGGTAGCCGCCCGACCACACGTGCAGCTCGGCCTCGCCGCCCGCGGCCCAGATGCGGCGCGCGTAGTCGATCGTCTCGTCGCGGAAGATCTCGGCCGACCCCACCTCGAGAAATGCGGGCGGGAGGCCCGAGAGATCTACGGCGCGGGACGGAGCCTGATAGGGGTGCACGCGATCGGTGCCGCGCTCGTCACCCAGGGCGGCGTCCCACCCGGTGTCGTTGTTGTTGCGGTCCCAGGCGCCGAGCCCGTCGTACTGCCAGGTCGAGACGCCGCAGTTCCGGTCGTCGATCATCGGGGTGTTGACGAGCTGCCCGGCGAGCCGCGGGCCGCCGCGGTCTCGGGCCATGAGCGCCGTCGCCGCGGCGAGACCGCCGCCCGCGGATGCACCCGAGACGACGATGCGCGCGGGATCGATCCCGAGCTCCTCGGCGTGCTCCGCCATCCATCGCAGAGCGGCGTAGCAGTCCTCTGCGGCGGCGGGCGCGGGGTGCTCCGGCGCGAGGCGGTACTCGACCGCGATGCCGACCGCGCCGTGCTGCTCCGCGAGGCCGATGAGCTCGTCAGTGCAGAAGAAGCGCGTACCGAGCACGTAGCCCCCGCCGTGGATGCCGAGTACGCCGGGGCGTCCGGACGCGGTCCGCGCCTCCCCGGATCCGTCCCGTCCGCCGCTCGGGCGCACGATCGTCACCTCGATGTCGG
>JAPSIU010000151.1 GCA_031178565.1 Leucobacter sp.
CTCGCCGAGCAGGATCGGACCCGCTGGGACCGTGCGCTGATCGAGGAGGGGCTCGTCCTCGCAGAGACCGCCGCGGGCTCGCCCGGAGCCGGAGCGTACGCGATCCAGGCCGCGATCGCCGCCGTGCACGCCGAGGGCGACGGCTTCGAGGCGACCGACTGGGCGCAGATCGCCGTGCTGTACGGGCTCCTCGAGGCGTACGAGCCCGGCCCCGTGGTGCGACTGGGGCGCGCGGTCGCGCTCGGTCGTGTGCGCGGGCCGGCCGAGGGGCTCCGACACCTCGACGAGCTCGCGGGCGATCCGGTGCTGGAGAGATTCCGGCCGTTCCACATCGCTCGCGCCGTCACCCTCGAAGAGCTCGACGACGCCGAGGGCGCGGCGGCGGCATACCGGCAGGCGCTCGAGCTGCCGGGCAACGAGGCGGAGGACGGCTTCCTCGCCGCGTCCCTCGCCGGGCTCGACGGGGGCGCGGACCGGGCGGGCTGATCCGGGCGGCTCCCGCGGGTTCCCGCCGGTTCCCGGTTCCCGCCGTTCCCGGTTCCCGCCGTTCCCGGTTCCCGGTTCCCGGTTCCCGCCGTTCCCGCCGTTCCCGCCGTTCCCGCCGTTCCCGCCGAACACTTGGCGCGAAGTGCGGTCTCCCGCCGTTGAGGTCGCACCTTGCGCCATGTGAATGAAAAGGCGGCCCGCGGCGGTGCTCGATCCTGGATACTGGAGGTGAGATGAGCACCGAACCGGGCACCGCGGTCGCGCCGCGGCCGAGCCGCCTGCGAGCGATGGATCTCGCCGTCGACGTCGGCTTCGGGATCCTGCTACTGGTGTGCGCGCTCCGGTACTTCGCCTATCACCCCCTCTCGGGCGGCGGCGTCCTCGTTCTCGTGCTCGCGGTCGGCGCGGGATTCAGCTACGCCGTGGCGGTCCTCGGACGTCGCGCGGACCCGGACGAGCCCGCCTTCCGGTTCGGATCGGCGAGCACGCGCCAGCGGGTCGGGTTGCTGGCCGCCACGGCCTTCTGGCTCCCGCTGGTGGTGCTCGCCCCCTCGTTCGGGTGGTGCGCCTTCGCGCTCTTCTTCGCGGTGCACCGCGTCGTTCGAGGCACCGCGGCCTTCATCCTCTCGGGGATCATCGTCGTGGCGGTCAGCACCGGGCTCCTCATCATGTCGAAGGGGGAGGACCTCGGCCTCGTGCTCGGGCCGTTCTTCGGCGGTCTCGTCCTCTCGTACGCCTACGCGGCCCTCGCACGCGCCCTGACCGCGCAGCAGGAGCTGAACGCCGAACTGATCGAGACCCGCGAGCAGCTCGCCCGCTCCGAACGGGACGCCGGGGCCCTCGCCGAGCGCGGACGCGTCGCCAGCGAGCTGCACGACACCGTGGTGCAGCGAACCGCCGGTGCGCTGCTCCTCCTCGAATCGGACGGGCTGAGCTCTGGAGACTCGTCCGCGTCGGTCTCCGAGGCTCGCGATGCGCTGCGGGAGGCCCTCGTCGAGACGCGCCAGCTCATGCGCGGCCTCGAGAACCCGCGGGCGGCGACCGCGTCGCTCGCGTCGCTGTTGCGGTCTCAGGCGTCGGACGGCGGGGCCGCGTTCTCGGTGATCGGGAGCGAGCGAGCCGTGTCCGAGCAGCTCGCCCACGCGCTCCAGAGGGTGGTGCAGGAGGCGCTGCTGAACGCCCGCAAGCACGCTCGAGCGGACACCGTGCGGGTGACGCTCACCTACTTTCCCGACGCGATCGGCGTGGACATCGCCGACGACGGCGTGGGGCTCCCGGCAGCGGTGCTGCCGGGGGACGAGACCGAGGCGGAACGCGACTCGACGACCGGCGGCTTCGGCATCAGGGCCATGAGGTGGCGGATCCGGAGCCTCGGAGGCGAACTGACGATCGAGTCGCGGCCGGGCCAGGGGACGGTGGTGGCCGCCGTGGTCCCCGATGCGGCGGAAGGGCGGAAGACGTGATCCGGATCCTGCTGGTCGACGATCATCCGGTGCTCCGGCACGGGGTGCGCTCCCTGCTCGACACCCAGGCCGACTTCGAGGTGGTCGCCGAGGCCGGCTCGCTGGAGGAGGCCGTGGGGCTCGTCGGCGACGGTGAGGTCGACGTGGCGCTCGTCGACCTGGACCTCGGGGCCGGCCGGCCGAACGGCATCGACACGCTCTGGGCGATCCGGCGCGCCCAGTCGCGGACCCGGGTCCTCATCTTCACGGCGTACGACTCGGACGCCGACATCGTGCGCGCCGTCGAAGCGGGAGCGGCCGGATACCTGGTCAAGGACAGCCGACCCGCCGAGCTCTTCCAGGCGATCCGCATCGCGGCGAGCGGGGATCCCGCGATCCCCGCTCCGATCGCTGCGCGACTGGCGGACCGGATCCAGCGCTCCGACGAGGCGCTCACGGCTCGCGAGCTCGAGGTGCTCGCGCTCGCCGCGACGGGTCTCTCGAACCGGGATCTCGCGCGCGAGCTCGTCGTGAGCGAGGCGACGGTGAAAACCCACCTCCACCACGCGTTCACGAAGCTGGGCGCCGACAACCGGCAGGCCGCGGTCGCGGCGGCGGTGAAGCGCGGGCTCATCCGGATCTGAGAACGGGGCGGCGCCGGGCGCGGGAGGGCGGGATCGAGCTCGGAGGAGGTGGCGCGGCGGGTGCCGCGCACCTTCAACCGATCGATTGATGTGTCCGGCCACGGCCCTTCCTAGCCTGGATATCGTTCGCTTCGAGACTCTCGGACCGGGCGATCCCGCACCTCGACTTCAGATTGGGAACCAGTATGACGATCAAGAACACCTCGCGTCTCCTCGCCCTCTCGGCCATGACCGCAGCGGCGGTCTGCCTGCTCCCGACCGGCGCGGCCTTCGCGGCGGCGCCGAGTTCGCCGGCGGCCACTGCCGCCCCCTCCCACGCGGCGTCGACTCCCTCGGACGTGCTCGCCTCGACCCCCTGGGAGACCACCGGCGCCGTGGATCAGGACGGGAACGCCGTCGCGCTGACGGATGCCGCGGTGGCGAACTTCGTCGGCTGGGCGTACTACCGGACCGACGGCACGTTCGCGATCTACAACCTCGACGACACGCTCAAGATGCAGGGCGACTGGTCGGTCTCGGCGGACGGTTCGACCAGGACGCTCGTGGCCGAGGACGCCGATGGGAATGTGCTCTTCACCCGGACCGTGCCGATCACGGTGCTCACGGAGGAGGAGTTCACGTACCGGGTGTTCCCCGATCCCGCGAACACGGCCGTGTACTACGACATCGTGCACACCCCGACGGATCACCGGGAGCCGGGCGTCGGCGTCGGCGACGCCGGTCAGGGGCCGGCCCACGCGAACGAGCGCTCGGCGCACTACCGGGTCGTTCCCGGCCACGGCGCGGATAGATAACCGCAGCCGGACGGAATCCGTCCCATCGATCCACGGAGCCCGGTGACGCCTTCCCCCGTCACCGGGCTCCGTGTTCTCCGGGCGTCTCAGCCCGCGGTTCCTCCTCGACCCACTCGAGCAGGTCGCCGGGCTGGCACTCGAGCACACGGCACATCGCGTCGAGCGTGGTGAAGCGCACCGCCTTCGCGCGGCCGTTCTTGAGCACGGCGACGTTCGCGGGGGTCAACCCCACGCGCTCGGCGAACTCTCCGACGCTCATCTTGCGCTTCGCGAGCTCGACGTCGATGCGCACGACGATGGGCATCAGATGACCTCCTCGAGCTCGGCCCGATACCCCGTCGCCTGCCGCAGCAGGCCTCGCATCACGATCATCAGGAGTGCGGGCAGGGCCGAGAGCGTCACGATCCCGAACAGCATCATCGGGATGCCAGGGTCGCGGATCTCGGGTGTGACGTAGATGACCGTGGTGACCGCGAGGGCGAAGCCGGCGAGGATCGCCCAGCCGATGCAGAGCGCCCACACGATCACGTCGACCCAGCGGCGGGACACGTCGCTGAAGAGTCGATCCCGCTGCACGAGCGTCAGCAGCCGCCACACGCAGACGATGACCGCGAGCACGCACAGGATGACGAGGGAGAGCGCGATCTGAGCGGGGACTCGGAACGGGGGAGCCTCGTCAGAGAGCTCGCCCGGGAGGGACATCACGAGGATGACGCCCAGCCAGAGCCCCGCGACGATGAGCACTGCGCGAAGCAGCAGGACGATCACGCGTGAATGCAGCATGTACTGATTCTCGTCCGATATCTATCGAAAGTCAATAGACTGTGATGGATCGACGCGAAACTATCGAGGCGCCAGCGGACCGCTTCCGATCGCGGTGTGCGCGGTCGGGGGCTCCGCTCGAATCAGAGCGGTGGGCGTCCAGCCGGTGAAGCGACGGACCTCCCGCACGAGGTGGCTCTGATCCGAGTAGCCGAACTCCGCGGCGACCTCCGCGGCCGGCCGCGACAGGAGCGCGGCGGACGCGTGCTCGAAGCGGACGACGCTGGAGGCCGCCTTCGGCGCGAGGCCGATCTGCTCGGTGAAGCGGGAGATCACGTGCCGCCTGCTCCAGCCCGTTCGCTCGGCGAGGTCGCCGATCCGCGCCCGTCCGCCGGTGCGCTGGATCTGCCCCCACATCCACTCGACGAACGGCTCGAGACGCGGGGCGCGCTCGTCGCCATGGTCCGCCAGTGCCAGAAGCACCCGGTCGATGATCGCGAATCGCCGCGGCCAGGTGCCCGCGCTCCACAGCTCATCCAGGAAACGGTCGTCGAACGCGGGCAGCACGTCGACGACATCGGTCAGGCGCCTCGCGAGGTCTCGACCGGGGAGGCCGAGCAGACGGCACGCGCCCGGTGGCGTCAGGTAGATCTGCACGCAGTGCTGCTCCACTTCGAACGAGGTGGTCGCATAGCCGGGCATGAAGCCCGCGATGAACGACGAGCGCCGCCCGGTTCCCATCCCGTCGGAGAGATCGATGACGTCGAGGGTCGGCCCGAACGACAGGACCAGCGGGATCAGGCTGCCCGCGGGCTGGCGGCGGACGACCGGATGATCGCTGCGCTCCCGGAATCCCACGACGCCCGCGACCAGCCCGTCGAGAGCGGCCGGCACGGCGTGACGGACCAGCTCCGGTCCCGAAGCCGCCGCTGCGGTCATCGCGTCGCTCCGATCACATTTCTTCAAGCGGGGATGCCCCCGTCTCGACCAGTATGAACCCGGAAGCACGGAAACGGTAAGGAGCACACCATGCGCAATCTGGTCGCGATCGAGTTCCTCTCGGTCGACGGAGTCATGCAGGGACCGGGATCGCCGGACGAGGATCGAGAGGGCGGCTTCGAACACGGCGGATGGGGTGCGCCCTTCGCCGAAGCGATCCACGCCTCGAGCGGGTCCGCCGGCCTCGGCGGCACGTCCGCGTATCTCTTCGGGCGCAAGACCTACGAGAAGATGGCCGCGTTCTGGCCGTACGCGCCGGACAGCAACCCGATGGCCGCGCACCTGAACGCGACGGAGAAGCACGTCGCCACCATGACGCTCACCACCCTCGAGTGGCGCAACGCGCGGGTGCTGAACGGCGACCTCGCCGACGGCGTCCGAGCGCTGAAGCGTTCCGGCGAGGGCGACATCGCGATCCTGGGCAGTGGCGTGCTGGTCCGCGCGCTCATGCGGGAGGATCTGATCGACACGCTGCGGCTGTTCGTCCACCCGCTGATCCTCGGTTCGGGAAAGCGGCTCTTCGGCGATCTTCCGGCTCCGCGCCCCCTGAAGCTGGTGCATTCGGACACCACCTCGATGGGCAGCCTCGTGCTGTCGTACGACATCGAGCGCGGCTGAGCCGGGCTTGCGATAATGAGGCCATGCCCGAATTGCCCGAGGTGGAGGCGCTCGCCGCCGAGCTGCGGCGACGGCTCGTGGGTCGTGTCGTCGAACGCGTCCAGGTGTCGGCGTTCGCCGCGCTCAAGACCGTCGCGATCCCGCCCTCGGAGCTCGGCGGGCGGACGGTCGACGACGTCGGCCGCCGCGGCAAGTTCCTCGACCTGCGTCTCGGCGCCGACCATCTGATCATCCACCTGGCGCGCGCCGGCTGGATCAAGTGGCGGGACGAGGTGCCGAGGACCCCGGTCAAGCCCGGGAGGAGCCCCCTCGCAGCGCGGCTCGTTCTCGCGGGAGCGGGCGGATCCTCGCCGGCGGGATGCATCGACATCACCGAGGCCGGGACGAAGAAGAACCTCGCGCTGTACCTCGTGAGGGATCCCGCCGAGGTCCCCGGGATCGCGCGCCTCGTTCACGTTCGAGGTGTTCGCGGACATCCTCTCGTCGGCGGGCCGATCGCAGATCAAGGGGGTGCTGCGCAACCAATCGCTCATCGCGGGCATCGGCAACGCCTACTCCGACGAGATCCTGCACGTCGCGCGCATGTCGCCGTTCAAGCCGGCGGCGATGAGCCGCGACGAGGCGATGCGGCTCTACGAGGCGCTCGAATCGACCCTCCGAGCGGCCGTCGACGGCGCCCTCGGCTCGTCCGCCGCGGACCTCAAGCGGGAGAAGAAGGCGAAGATGCGGGTGCACGGCCGGGAGGGCGAGCCGTGTCCGATCTGCGGCGACACGGTTCGGCAGGTCATCTTCGCGGACTCCACGCTGCAGTACTGCCCCACCTGCCAGACCGGCGGCAAGGTGCTCGCCGACCGGGTGCTGTCGAGACTGCTGAAGTGATGGCCGGTCGACGCCGATGACCGCCGACCGGCGCCGACCGGCGCCGACGCGGCGCACTCAGGAGGAGGGGCGGC
>JAPSIU010000522.1 GCA_031178565.1 Leucobacter sp.
GGCCCGATCGCGCTTGACCTCGCGTTCCCGATCACGATGCTCTGCTGCTTCGTCCTGCTGTCGATCACGCAGGTGCTGAGCCGGCTGTGACCACCGCTCGTCGCACCCGCGACGGCGTCGGACTATGCTGTCGTGGTACGGCTCGCGCCCTGCGGGTCATCGTCGACCGGCCCGCTTCCTGAGCCCCCGAAAGAGGAAAGACACATGCCTTTGACTCCCGAAGACGTCGTCACCAAGCAGTTCCAGCACGTCCGGTTCAAGGAAGGTTTCGACCCGGACGAGGTCGACGACTTCCTCGACGAGATCGTCGTCGAATGGCGCAAGACCATCGCCGAGAACGAGGAGCTGAAGGCGAAGCTCGCCGCCTACGAGTCGGGTGAGACCCCTGCCGCCGAAGAGGCGCCGGTCGAGGCCGAGGTCGTCAGCGAGGTGCCCGCCCCCGCGGAGCCGGCTGTCGAGGCCCAGAGCTCGCCTGCTCCCGCCGCCGCGTCCGCCGGCATCATCGAGCTGGCGCAGCGCCTGCACGACGAGCACGTGGCCGAGGGCAAGGCGCAGAAGGAGAAGCTCATCTCCGAGGCGCAGGCCGAGGCCGACGCCATCCTGAACGAGGCCCGCACCAAGGCCCGTGACGAGATCACGCGCCTCGAGAGCGAGCGCGGCACGCTGGAGGCTCGGATCTCGGAGCTCCGCCAGTTCGAGCGCGACTACCGTGTCCAGCTGCGCGGCTTCATCGAGGAGAAGCTCCGCGACCTCGACGTGGCCGGCACCTCGGGCAACACGCCTATCTCCGCGTCCTGACGCAGAGCACGTTGTCGAGCCGAACGTCCGCTGAGCGGACGACTCTGCGCGCCGCAGCGGCCGGCACCATCATCGCGGTCCTCGCGGTGCTGGTGCTGGCCGCTGACCAGTTCTCGAAGCACCTCGCCCTCGAGAACCTCCCGGAGCGGGAGGCGGTTCCGGTGCTCGGCGACTTCTTCCAGCTCTACCTGACGTTCAATCCGGGCGCGGCCTTCTCCCTCGGAGAGGGCGTCACCTGGGTCTTCACGCTCGTGCTCGCGGCTGCCGCGATCACCATCGTGGTCCTGGCCGTCACCCGCATCCGATCACGGGCATGGGCCACCGTGCTCGGCCTGCTGCTCGGCGGCATCCTCGGCAATCTCACCGATCGGCTGCTCCGGGATCCGGGCTTCCTCGTCGGACATGTCGTCGACTTCATCCACACGCCCTGGATGTGGCTCGGGTTCCCGTCGGCGATCTACAACATCGCGGACATCTTCATCGTGACGATGATGATCGCGGTCGCCGTGCTCGTCCTCGTGGGTCTCCGCTTCGACGGCACGCGCGAGAAAGATGCGACGGCGGGTGGAGACGAGGCAGCGGGACGCGCCGAGCCGGCGCCCGGCACCGACACGAGGACGGCGGACGGGCATGCCCAGCCGTAGTCTCCCGGTGCCGGACGGCCTCGACGGCGTCCGTGTGGATGCCGCGCTTGCGAAGCTGCTGGGATTCTCCCGGACCTTCGCGGCTGACGTCGCCGAAGGCGGGGGCGTCTCCCTCGACATGCGCACCGTCGGCAAGTCGGACAGGCTCATCGCAGGCGGCTGGCTCCAGG
>JAPSIU010000152.1 GCA_031178565.1 Leucobacter sp.
GCTCCTCCAGCGTTCCCGCGGACCGGGAGCAGACGATCAATGAGATCGGTGCGGTGCTCGTGCGGCCCGAGTATCTGAGCGGTTACCAGCGGGCACGGCTGCTCGAACTGTTCGCGACGCGCTATGCGGACCCAGACGCCGACTTCGCGGAGGTGGCAGGCGCCTTCCGCAAGCGCGACGCCGAGTTGCTCTCGGGCGTGCACGCCATCAGCACCGATCACACGCAGCTCGTGGGCACCTCGTCCCGCGTTCCGGTGCAGCTCTACAACTCGCTCCCGTTCGACGCGCTCGTCAGCGTCCAGGTCGTTCCGTCCTCGGCCGCGCTCACCGTCTCCGAGCGGCGCTTCGCCGACGTCGTGGTACCCGGCGAGGGGAACGAGCGGGTCCTCGTCCCCGTGCGCAGCAGGGTCTCCTCGGGGGAGTCCGGCCTCGTGGTGAGCATCGCGGACCGGACGGGAGACCTCACCGTGTACACCGGCACGATCTCGATCTCGATCCGCAGCAGTGTCGAGGCGATCGCCATCTGGACGCTCGGGGTCCTCGCCGCCCTGCTGCTCGGCTTCGGGACCTGGCGCAGCGTGCGGCGTCGAGCGCGATCGTCGGAGGCAACCGCCGGGTCCGACGCGGAAGCCCTCGAGGGGACGCCGGAATAGCACGACCCTAGGATGGGTTGTAACACTCGGAGCGGCCGCGGCCGCCACCCCTGACCACAACCCGTGCGAGGAGCCCCATGCACCAGATCATCATCATCGGATCCGGCCCCGCCGGCTTCACCGCCGCGATCTACGCGGCCCGGGCCGGACTGAAACCGCTGCTCTTCGCGAGTTCCGTGGGCATCGGCGGCGAACTGATGAACACCACCGACGTCGAGAACTTCCCCGGCTTCCCCGAGGGCGTCCAGGGGCCCGACCTCATGCAGAAGATGCAGGAGCAGGCGGAGCGCTTCGGCACCGAGGTCGTCTACGACGACATCGTCGAGGTCGACTTCTCGGGCGAGGTGAAGCGCGTGACCTCCGGGGACGGCGCCGTGCACGAGGCGCAGACCGTGATCTACGCGACCGGATCGGCGTACCGCAAGCTCGGGATCGAGGACGAGGATCGCCTCTCGGGCCACGGCGTCTCCTGGTGCGCGACGTGCGACGGGTTCTTCTTCCGCGAGAAGACGATTGCGGTCGTCGGCGGAGGCGACTCCGCGATGGAGGAGGCGACGTTCCTCACCCGCTTCGCGGACAAGGTCTACATCATCCACCGCCGCGAGGAGCTCAAGGCCTCGAAGATCATGCAGCAGCGCGCCTTCGACAACGAGAAGATCGAACTCGTCTGGAACTCCGAGATCGCGGCGATCCACGGCGAGACCGAGCTCACCGGCGTCACGCTGCGCAGCACCGCGGACGCCTCGGAGCGCGAGCTGGCCCTCGACGGGCTCTTCATCGCGATCGGCAACGACCCGCGCACCCACCTGGTCCACGGCAAGCTCGAGCTCACCGCGGAGGGCACCATCGCCGTGGAGGGCCGCAGTTCCCGCACGTCGGTCCCGGGCGTCTTCGCCGCCGGCGACGTGACGGACCCCACCTACCGCCAGGCGGTCACGGCCGCCGCGTCGGGCACGATCGCGGCCCTGGACGCCGAGCACTACATCGCCGCGCTCCACCAGGAGCAGGCAGCCGCTCTCGCCGCGGTGTGAACCACCAGTTGTGAATCGAGAAGGAGTCATCATGAAGGAACCCATCAACGTCGACGAGCAGACCTTCGATAAGGTCGTACTGCAGAGCGAGGTTCCGGTCCTCGTCGATTTCTGGGCCGAGTGGTGCGGCCCGTGCCGCGCCGTCGCACCGGTCCTCGCCCAGATCGCGGCCGAGCAGGAGGGCAAGCTGGTCATCGCGAAGCTCAACGTCGACGAGAATCCGAACCTGGCGGCTCAGTACCGCATCACGTCCATTCCGGCCATGAAGGTCTTCAAGGGCGGCGAAGAGGTCCGGGAGATCATCGGAGCCATGCCGAAGCCCATGATCGAGGAGCACCTGAACGGGATCATCTAGATCCTCGTCCCCGCGGGGGGTCACTATCGAACGCGATAGTGACCCCCCGCTTTCGTCGGACGACGAACCAGTCGGTTCACCGGGATCGGGTCAGGCGCGCTCCGCCAGCGCGGCGAGGCGGTCGACGGACGCGCGCAGCGCTTCAGACGTCGTCGCGCGGGCGCGCTCGATCCGGCTCGGATCACTCAGCATCGTCCAGTCGTAGCTGTGGCGCACGAGCGTGCGTCCGTTCGGCATCGGCTCGAGCTCCCAGCGCCAGAGGTGGCCCGGCGGCGGCTCGCCGACGGGGGAGGGCCGCCACGCGATCCTCCGCCCCTCCTCGAACTCCACGACATGATTCTCGCGCTGCTGATCTCCGTGGGTGAGCCGCATCACGAAAACATCCCCGACCGCGCGCACGCGCTGTCCCGGGGCGGCTTCCGCGAGGTTGTCGTTCCCATCCCAGCGCGGCTGCTGCGACGGGTCCGCGATGAACTCGAAGATCGTTTCCGCATCGGCCGCGATCTCCCGCTCGGCCGAGACCACTCTGCTCTCTTCACCCATGCCGTCAGTCAAGCACACCCTGCGCGAGGGGAGAAGGGGTCGCCCGCCGCGGGCGAACTCACCGGACGACCCGCCGAGGCCCGCGGCCTATCCGAAGCCCGGGTCGTCCAGCTCCGCGAGGATGCGCTTCAGGTCCGCGATCGTCGCGAAGTCGATGATGATCTGACCCTTCTTCGCCCCGAGCTTCACGGCGACGCGGGTGTCGAACCGGTCCCCGAGGCGTTCGGCGATCTCGCCCAGCTGCGCCTGCACCCCGCCCGCGCGGGGCTTCGGAGCCTTGCGCTTGGGTTCCTCGGCCGCGGCGGCCTCGGCCGCGCGAACGGAGAGCCCCTCGTTCACGATCTTGTCCGACAGCCGCTGCATGGAGTCGGCGTCGCCGTCGAGCGAGAGGATCGCGCGCGCGTGACCCGCGGAGAGCACGCCGGCCGCGACACGAGCCTGCACCGGCTCGGGCAGCTTGAGCAGTCGGATCGTGTTCGAGATCTGAGGCCGCGATCGGCCGATGCGCTCCGCGAGCTGCTCCTGCGTGATCCCGAAGTCCGAGAGGAGCTGCTGGTAGGCGGACGCCTCCTCGAGGGGATTGAGCTGCGCGCGGTGCAGGTTCTCGAGCAGCGCGTCGCGCAGCATGTGCTCGTCGGCCGTGCTGCGGATGATCGCGGGAATGGCCTCGAGCCCCGCGCGCTTCGACGCCCGCAGGCGTCGCTCACCCATGATGAGCTCGTACCGCGGACCCTCGCTCGGGGTCGGCTCGATCTCGCGCACGACGATCGGCTGGAACACTCCGAACTCGCGCACGCTGTGAGTGAGCTCGTCGAGCGCCTCCTCGTCGAACTCCGTGCGCGGCTGCAACCGGTTCGGAACGATGTCCGCGACCGGCAGACGCGTCAGACGCGCACCGGGAACCTCCTGCAGTTCCGGCTCGGAAGCCCCGGGCTCCGGCGACGCGTCGACCGGGGACTCCTGCACCTCAGCCACGGAGCTCCCGTTCATCGGGAAGAAAACATCGACCGGTCGCTCGCCGCTGGACGGCGCCTGCGGGATCAGCGCGCCGATTCCACGCCCCAGACCCCCTCGTTTCTTCGTCGCCATCTTCAAGCTCCTCCGTCGATTTCGTTCTCCGTCTCATCCGCCTCGGGTGCTCCCGGGCCTCGCTCCGCCATCTCCGCCGCCGCTTCGAGATAGGCGAGCGCTCCAATCGAGCCCCCGTCGTAGGCGTGCACCGTCTGTCCGTAGCTCGGAGCCTCCGATATCCGGACCGAACGCGGAATCACGGCGTTCAGCACCTCCCGCGGGAAGTGGGATCGCACCTCGCCCGCCACTTCCTGGGCGAGGTTGGTGCGCGCGTCGTACATCGTCAACAGGATCGTGGACACCCGGAGACCGGGATTCAGGTGCTTCTGGATGAGCTGGATGTTGCCGAGCAGCTGGCTCAACCCTTCGAGGGCGTAGTACTCGCACTGAATCGGGATCAGTACCTCGTCGGCGGCGACGAAGGCGTTGACCGTGAGCAGACCGAGCGACGGCGGGCAGTCGATGAAGACGTAGTCGTACCGGCGGTCCGACTCCTCCAGAAACGCGTGGAGAGCCGTGCGGAGCCGCTGCTCGCGAGCCACGAGCGACACGAGCTCGATCTCGGCGCCCGCGAGGTTGATGGTCGACGGTACGCAGAACAGGTTCTCGTGGTCGCTCGTCGGCTGCAGCGCGTCCTGGAGTCCGCTGTCGCCCAGGAGCACGTCGTACACGCTCGTCACCTCGGGGCGGTGGGGCACCCCCAGCGCCGTCGATGCGTTGCCCTGCGGATCCAGGTCGATGACGAGGACGTTCGCCCCTCGACGCGCCAGCGCCGAGGCCAGGTTGACGGTCGTCGTGGTCTTTCCCACGCCGCCCTTCTGATTCGAGACCGTGACGACCCGCGTCGCCTCGGGCAGTGGGGAGACCGTCTCGGCCAGGCGTCGGCGTCGGCGGATCTTATCGACGAGGTGGTCGCCGACGAGTGATTTTTCCACTTCAGCCATGTCCATCAACTTTAAGGCATGCCGCGGGGTCGCCGTGAGGTCGGGGGCCCCTCATCGCGCGACCCTGGCGCGAAACACGCGTGTCGTCTCGGTGAGGAGGCCCGCACCGAGCTCCTCGACCGCGATGTCGCGCACCCGGTGCTTCCGCAGCGCCTTTCCGGCCGCATCGATCTCGTCGTCGATCGCCGCACCCTTGAGGAACAGCATCTCACCGCCGTCGCGCAGGAGGGGAGCGGTCAACGGCACGAGCTTCCGGAGCGCCGTCACCGCACGCGCCGTGATCTGGTCCACCTCGAAGGCGCCGTGGAACTCCTCCGCACGACCGCGCCGCACCTCGGCATTGCTCAGACCGAGACGCTCGATCTGCTCGTTCAGCCAGTTGCACCGACGCTCCATGGGTTCGATCAACAGGAAGCCGGCATCGGGACGCACGATGGAGAGGACGAGCCCGGGCATACCCCCGCCCGTTCCGATGTCCGCCACGCGCGCACCGCTCTCGATGAGCGGCGACAGCACCGCGCTGTTGAGCAGGTGCCGCGTCCACAGCCTGGGCGGCTCGAGCGGGCCGATCAGTCCGAGCTCCTCGCCCCGGACCCCCAGATCCTCGGCGAAAGCGCGCAGCACATCGATCCGCTCGCCCGCGATCTCCGCGGCGGCACTCGGTTCCGTCTCGATCCCCGCTGTCCCCGAGCCGTACTGCACGGGCTCCTCCGATGGTTTCACGTGAAACAGCTCAGCCGCGGCTGATCACGAGGCGACGGTCCCGGCCCTCGCCGCGCGACTGCGAGAAGTACCCGCGCTCGGCGACCTGATCGTGCACGAGCTTGCGCTCGTACGAGGACATGGGCTCGAGCTCGACCTGCTCGCGCCCCGCGGCGATCTGCGCGATCGCCCCGTCGACCATACGCTTGAGCTCGGTCTCCCGCGCGCTGCGGGACCCCCCGATGTCGATGATGAGCCGCGAGAACCGGCCGGTCTTCGCCTGCACCGCGAGACGGGTGAGATCCTGGAGCGCCTGCACCGCATCGGGGGAGGCCAAGCGGTCGAGGTCTTCGTCGCCGCCCGTCACCGACACGTAGGCCCGTCCGTTGGCGACGTCGATGTCGATGTCGCCGTCGAGATCGGCGATGTCGAGCAGTCCCTCGATGTAGTCCGCCGCCAGGTCGCCGTCGGCCTCGAGCTCCTCGAGGCTGAGATCCTCGTGCTCCCGGTCGTCTCCTGCGCGCTCAGTAGTCACTGTGCCCTCACTTGTTCTTCTTCTTCGCGCGCTTCGCGCTGATCGGCTGCTGGCGCTGCCCGGCCTGTCCCTGGTTCCCGGACTGCTCGGCCTGCACCTCGTCCTCGGTCAGCTTACCCTTCGCCTTGAGGCGGGCCTGGCGCGCTCGCCAGGCGTCGCTGCCGGGGGTCGGCATATTGCGGATCACGATGTACTGCTGGCCCATGGTCCAGAGATTCGAGGAGAACCAGTAGATGTTGAGCGCGAGGGGAAAGGCCACGCCGGAGAAGATGAAGGCGAAGGGAATGATGTAGAGCAGGATCTTCTGCTGCCGGTACATGGGGGAGTTCTTCGTCTCATCGGAGACGTTCTTCGACATGATCTGCAGCTGGGTGAAGAACTGCGAAGCGATCATCAGCACCATGATCGCGCCGAGCAGCGCTACGACGACCCAGTTGCCGCCCTCCCAACCCTGGGTGAAGGTCATCTTGAGGGGTGCGCCGAACACGGTGGCGGCGTTGAAGCTCTGGGTCAGCGCCTCGTTCATGAAGCCGATGCCTGTGCGGTTCTCGGCCGCGTGCCGCAGCACGTAGAACAGCGAGAAGAAGATCGGCATCTGGATGAGGATCGGGAGGCAGGAGGCGAACGGGTTGGTCCCGTGCTTCTTGTAGAGCGCCATCGTCTCGCGGCTCATCGCCTCACGCGAGAACTGATCCTTCTTGCCCTTGTACTTGTCCTGGACCTTCTTCATCTCGGGAGCGAGGTCCATCATGCGTCGCTGCGACTTGATCTGCCGCACGGTGACGGGGATCAGCGCCGAGCGCACGATGACGACGAGGCCGATGATGGAGAGTACCCACGTCAGGCCCGACTCCGGAT
>JAPSIU010000153.1 GCA_031178565.1 Leucobacter sp.
GATCCTGAAAGAGGTGCTGCCGACCGGGGCCGGCGTCATCGTCCGCACCGCGGCCGAGGGCGCGAGCGAGGAGCAGCTGACCCACGACGTGCAGCGGCTCACCCGCCAGTGGGAGTCCATCCAGAAGCGCGTCGCCAAGGGCGGGGGACCGGTGCTGCTGCACTCGGAGCCCGACATGCTCATCAAGATCATCCGCGACGTCTTCAACGAGGACTTCCACCGCCTGCTCATCTCGGGCGCAGACACCTACGAGGTCATCGAGAACTACCTCTCGCAGGTGGCTCCCGACCTGCTGCAGCGCGTGGAGCGCTACGACGGTGAACGGGACGTCTTCGACGAGTACCGCATCACCGAGCAGATCGCGAAGGCGCTGGAGCGCAAGGTGTGGCTGCCCTCGGGCGGCTCGCTCGTGATCGACCGCACCGAGGCGATGACGGTCGTGGACGTCAACACCGGCAAGTTCGTGGGTTCGGGCGGAAACCTCGAGGAGACCGTCACGAAGAACAACCTCGAGGCGGCCGAGGAGATCGTGCGCCAGCTGCGTCTGCGCGATATCGGCGGCATCATCGTCGTCGACTTCATCGACATGGTGCTCGAGTCCAACCGCGACCTCGTGCTGCGGCGCCTGGTGGAATGCCTGAGCCGCGACCGCACGAAGCACCAGGTCGCCGAGGTGACGTCGCTCGGTCTCGTGCAGATGACGCGCAAGAAGCTCGGCCTCGGCCTGCTGGAGTCGTTCAGCGAGCCCTGCGAGGTCTGCGCCGGACGCGGGATCATCGTGCATCACGAACCGGTCGGCAAGCACCGCAGCGAGGGATCCCCGCGGAGTTCGAAGCGAGGCAAGGGATCGCAGTCCTCGCAGGCGCCGGCGAATGACACGAAAGCCCAGACGCACGCGATCACCGACGGGGCCAAGAACATGCTGGCGCAGGTGGCCGCCTCGACAATCCAGGGGACCAAACCGGCCTCGGAGACGGACGGCGGCGAGCGGCCGGTCTCGGAGCCCGCGGCGGCGAGCGTGACGGGCCGCGTCGGACAGCGGGCGGGCCGCGAGGCTCGGGCCGATCGCGACGCTCAGGTGGGCCGTGAGGCTCAGTCGGAACCGCGGGAGCAGCCGCTGAACCCGGCGGATCTTCTGGATTCGGTGCTCGATGCGCTTCCGCAGGCACCCGCCGCGGGCACGGGACGCGCGCGCAACCGTCGGGTGTCGACCCCGACGCTGCGGACGAACGACGCCTCGAATGCGTCCGGAGACGAGAGCCCGTCGGAGGCGCGCGCCGCTCAGATCGCGCTCGCCGAGGCGCTCGACGCGACGACGAGGCGACGCGCCGCCGAGCGAGAGTGACACGCGGGGTGATGCCATTTGACCATCACGGGTGATTCAAGATATTATTGAGCGTTGGTGTCACCCGTCCCGGGTGACGATGACTCAGACTTCGAACGCGGCACGGCCGCGCTTCGACACGCAGGACGATCCTCAGGAAAAGGGTGACAAGTGGTTTACGCAGTAGTGCGCGCAAGCGGCCGGCAGGAGAAGGTCGAGGTTGGCTCGATCATCACCGTCAACCGTGTGGCAGGTGACGCCAAGGGCAAGCTCGAGCTTCCCGCGGTTCTGCTCGTTGACGGCGACAAGGTGACCACCGATGCTGCCGCACTGGCCAAGGTGAAGGTCACGGCCGAGGTTCTCGACGACCTCCGCGGCCCGAAGATCGTCATCCAGCGTTACAAGAACAAGACCGGTTACAAGAGCCGCCAGGGGCACCGTCAGGATCTGACGCGCCTCAAGGTCGTCGGCATCAAGTAGCCAGCCGATCCGGCACCGGTTTCCAGACAGATTCTTAAGGAGTTAGAGACTCATGGCACATAAGAAGGGCGCCAGCTCGACCCGCAACGGCCGCGACTCGAACGCTCAGCGTCTCGGCGTGAAGCGCTTCGGCGGCCAGCAGGTGGGCGCGGGCGAGATCATCGTCCGTCAGCGCGGCACGCACTTCCACCCCGGTGTGAACGTCGGCCGCGGCGGCGACGACACCCTGTTCGCTCTTGCGGCGGGCGCGGTCGAGTTCGGCGCGAAGGGCGGCCGCAAGGTCGTGAACATCGTGACCGCAGCCTAGTTTCAGGCTTTCGACGGCGAGGCGGGCTTCGGCCCGCCTTTTGCCGTATCCGGCGTTGTTCGTCATCCCGTGCGGAGTCACGGGATCCATGGGAAGATCCTGCGACTCATTTCGTTCGCGCAGGATGACAGGAGTTGAGGGTTCGAACATGGTGACGTTCGTCGATCAGGTGCAGGTGCACCTTCAGGCCGGGCGCGGAGGCAACGGGTGCGTCTCCGTCCGACGGGAGAAGTTCAAGCCGCTGGCCGGTCCCGACGGCGGTGCCGGCGGGCACGGCGGGGACATCGTGCTGCTCGCCGATCCACAGGTGACCACGCTGCTCGAGTACCACCGCAGACCGCACCGCAGCGCCGAGAACGGCGGCTACGGTGCCGGGTACTACCGCGCGGGCACCAACGGCGCCGAGCTCGTGCTGTCCGTGCCCGTGGGCACCGTCGTCAAGGACGAGGCAGGAGAGGTCCTCATCGACCTCACCGAACCCGGCACCCGGTACGTGGTCGCGAAGGGCGGCCTCGGCGGGCTCGGCAATCACGCGCTCGCGAGCGCGAAGCGCAAGGCTCCCGGATTCGCGCTGCTCGGCACCGAGGGCTGGAGCGGCACGATCACGCTCGAGCTGAAGACGATCGCGGACGTCGCGCTCGTGGGGTACCCCTCGGCGGGCAAGTCGAGCCTCATCGCCGCGATGAGCGCGGCGAAGCCGAAGATCGCCGACTACCCCTTCACGACGCTGCATCCCAATCTGGGTGTCGTCCAGGTTGAGGATCACCGCTACACGATCGCCGATGTTCCCGGGCTGATCGAGGGTGCGAGCGAGGGGAAGGGCCTCGGCCTCGACTTCCTGCGCCACGTCGAGCGCTGCAGCGCACTGCTGCACGTGCTCGACTGCGCGACACTCGAGCCGGGTCGCGATCCGATCTCCGACCTCGAGGTGATCCGAGGGGAGCTCTCGGCCTATCCGGTTCCGGAGGGGCAGACTCCGCTGCTGGATCGCCCGCAGCTGGTCGCGCTCAACAAGATCGACGTGCCGGAGGCCAGGGAGCTGGCCGACTTCGTGCGGCCGGAGCTGGAATCCCGGGGCTACCGCGTGTTCGAGATCTCCGCGGTCTCGCACGAGGGCCTCCGAGAACTGAGCTTCGCCCTCGCCGAACTCGTGGAGGATGCGCGCGCGAAGCAGCTCGAGGAGGCGAAGGATCAGCCCCGGATCGTACTGCAGCCCAAGGCCGTGGACGACGGCGGTTTCCGGGTGGTCCCCGAGGGCGGCAGCTACGGAACGCTCTACCGGATCCTCGGCGCGAAGCCGCAGCGCTGGGTGGAGCAGACCGACTTCACGAACGACGAGGCCGTCGGGTATCTCGCGGACCGCCTGCAGAAGCTCGGCGTCGAAGACGCCCTCGTCAAGGCGGGGGCGACGGCCGGTTCCACGGTGGTCATCGGGCCGGGAGCGGGTGTCGTCTTCGACTGGGAGCCGACGCTGACGAGCGCGGCCGAGGTGCAGATGGGCGCCCGCGGCACCGACATGCGCGTCGACGGGAACGACCGGCGCACGAACAAGGACCGTCGCAGCGAGTATTACGACCGTATGGACGCGAAAGCCGAGGCTCGGGCCGAGCTGGAGCGTGAGCGCAAGTCTGGAATGTGGAGCGAGGAGTCGTGAGCCTGGGCGGTGAGCTGCTGGCCTCGCGACGCGTCGTCGTGAAGGTGGGGTCGTCGTCAGTGAGCGGCGACAACGCCGGCCAGATCCCGACGCTCGTGTCCTCCCTCGCACGGCTGCACTCGAACGGCGCCGAGGTGATCCTGGTGTCGAGCGGCGCGATCGCGACGGGGGTGCCCTTTCTGCGCCTCGAGGATCGTCCGGAGGATCTCGCGACGCAGCAGGCCGCCGCGGCGGTGGGGCAGAACATTCTCGTGAACCGCTACCAGCGGGCGCTCGGAAGCCACGAGATCATCGCCGGCCAGGTGCTGCTGACCGCGCACGACATGGAGAACCCGACGCACCGCGGTAACGCGCGTCGTGCGATCGAACGGCTGCTGCAGCTCGGGATCCTCCCGATCATCAACGAGAACGATACCGTCGCGACGCACGAGATCCGGTTCGGCGACAACGACCGTCTTGCCGCCCTCGTCGCCCGGCTGGTGAACGCGGACCGGCTCGTGCTGCTCTCCGACGTCGACGCGCTGTACACGGCGCCGCCGATGATCGCGGGAGCCGAGCGGATCGCGCACGTTCCCTACGGGGACGCGCTCGAGGGGATCGAGATCGGCGAGAGCCAGTCCGGCTGGGGGACCGGCGGCGCGGCGACCAAGGTGCAGGCCGCCCGTCTCGCCGCCGACGCGGGGACCGCGGTGCTGCTCACGGAGACCAGGCTGCTCACCGCGGTGCTCGACGGCGAGGACCACGGCACGCGCTTCGATCCGCGTCCGGCCGATGCGGAACCGACCTCGTCGGGCCACTAAACTCGGAGTCATGTCAAGCGTCGATCCGTTCCTCGCCAAACTCGAGCGCGCCCGGCTCGCGGCCAAGAAACTCGCGACCGTCACCACCACTCGGAAGAACGCCGCGCTGGAGGCGATCGCCGCTGCCATCGAGGCGGGCGTCCCCGAGATCGTCTCCGCGAACGCGGAGGATCTCGCGCGCGGCAGGGAGGACGGCATCGGCGAGGGGCTGCTGGATCGCCTCCGCCTCGACGAGTCGAGACTGCGCGCTCTTGCGGCGGCGGCCCGCGAGATCGTGGCGCTTCCGGATCCCGTGGGGCAGGTCGTGCGCGGCAACACACTCGCGAACGGGATCACGATCAGCCAGGTCCGCGTGCCGTTCGGCGTGGTCGGCGCGATCTACGAGGCGCGGCCCAACGTGACGGTGGATATCGCCGCGCTGGCGCTGAAGAGCGGCAACGGCGCGGTGCTGCGGGGAGGCAGCGCCGCCGAGCACTCGAATCGTGTGCTCGTCCGTCTGATCCAGGAAGCGCTAGCGAGCGTCGGGCTCGACGGCGAGGCGGTGCAGACGATCGACGAGTTCGGTCGGGAGGGCGCCTCCCGCCTCATGCGTGCACGCGGCTACGTCGACGTACTGATCCCGCGTGGAAGCGCCGGGCTCATCTCGACCGTGGTGCAGGAGTCCACGGTTCCCGTGATCGAGACGGGATCCGGGATCGTCCACGTGTTCGTCGACGCGAGCGCCGACGAGGAGATGGCGGTCTCGGTCGTCACGAACGCGAAGACCCACCGCCCGAGCGTGTGCAACGCCGCCGAGACGCTGCTGGTGCACCGCGACGCCGCCGAACGGCTGCTGCCGCGGCTCGCGCGCGAACTCACGGGCGCCGGTGTGGCGCTGAGCGGAGACGAGACGTCGCGCGCGAGCGTGGACGGCCTGCTCGCAGCCGACGACGAGACCTGGGCGACCGAGCACCTGGCGCTCGAGATGGGCGTGCGGGTCGTCGAGTCGCTCGATGCAGCGCTCGCGCACATCGAGCGCTATTCGACCCGTCACACGGAGGCCATCGTGACGCAGGACTACGCGAATGCCGAGCGCTTCCTCGCCGAGGTGGATTCGGCCGTCGTCATGGTGAACGCGTCCACCCGGTTCACCGACGGAGGCGAGTTCGGCTTCGGGGCCGAGGTCGGCATCTCGACTCAGAAACTGCACGCTCGCGGGCCGATGGGGCTGCAGGAGCTCACGAGCACCAAGTGGCTCGTGCGGGGCGCGGGCCAGATCCGCTAGCCGAACCCGATACACTGGGTGTTGTTTATCCGAACCGTCATGAATGCAGGGGTTTCAATGTCACTTCTCGCCACGCTCGCCGTAGCCGCTGAAGAGGGGCACCACGTCGTCAACGAACTGCCGTTCCCCGGCCCCTTGTTCGGCGTCATCACCTTCGCGCTCTTCACCGCGTTCGCAGTGGTGACGTTCTCCTTCCGCGACGTGGCGAACCGTCACTCCGCCAAGGCCGAAGCGTACGCCCGTGAGCACGGCGCGGACCAGCACCACTAGTCAGACGTAGCCGGACGGTGTCTACACAGCGTCGTGTCGGGGTGATGGGCGGCACCTTCGATCCGATCCATCACGGCCACCTGGTCGCAGCGAGCGAGGTCGCGCAGAGTTTCGAACTCGACGAGGTCGTCTTCGTGCCCACGGGCGAACCCTGGCAGAAGATCAACGTCTCCGAGAGCGAGCATCGCTACCTCATGACGGTGATCGCGACGGCGTCCAACCCCCGATTCACCGTCAGCAGGGTGGATGTCGACCGAGAAGGCCCGACCTACACCGTCGACACGCTGCGGGACCTGCGCAGGGAGATGCCCGACGTCGAGCTCTTCTTCATCTCGGGCGCCGACGCCGTGGAGCAGATCATCAGCTGGAAAGACGTCGATCGTCTCTGGGAGCTGGCCCACTTCATCGCGGTCTCGCGGCCCGGACACGAGCTGTCGCTTTCTGGTTTGTCCGATGAACACGTAAGCTTGTTGGAAGTTCCCGCATTGGCGATCTCATCAACGGATTGCCGGGCGCGGGTCGCCCGGGGGTATCCGGTGTGGTACCTGGTGCCGGACGGTGTGGTGATAA